>CAYMBT010000018.1:0-22253 GCA_964388755.1 uncultured Pseudobdellovibrionaceae bacterium
ACAGCCTGATCTTTGCTCACTTCTCTCGACATAGAGTTGATCCAGTTCGTAGAGCAGAAAGGCGACCATGACTGGTGTGGAGAAAGCGGCGCCTAGAACGCCGCTGGCCACCCTTACCCCGAGACCACCAGCTCTTACAATACCGGCCTGAGCCACTCGCCCTGCAGGCTGTAAAGTGCTAAGAGTTCGCTGTACCTGAGGGTTAGCCCGAAGTGCCGCAACCGTGGACCCCACCGTTCGCGCTGTTAGATTCGAAAAAGCATTTCCAATGTGACGAAAGTGAGATCCGGCGGCTGCTCGAATTTCATCGACCTTCGACGAAATCTGCGTCAGTAAAGAAGAACTCACTTCGGTCGCTGAAACTGCACTCATTAATAATTGATTCAATTCTTGAATTTTGTTTCTTACAGAAATAAAAGCTCGAACCACCGGCCGATCAAGATGAAAAGCCGTCGCCGCAGTCATGGCTGCAGCAGCTGCAACGGCGGCCTCGCTACCTTCAGCCGGTGTTGCCAGTTGGTCTTCCATATAATCAATATTGAATCGATCCTGTTCAAGATACAATGAGAGGTAAGCGCAATCCGTCGGATTCCAAAGTTGCTGACACACAATTTCTTGATTGAGCCTTTCAATCTCTTCATTGGATAAACAGCTTGAATAGGCAGGTCGGTGCAAGAATGAAAAAGCCAAAAGAACAAAAAGAAGTTTAACAATAGGATCAACTTTTATATTCACTGACTGGTCTCCGGGGTCGGTTCTCCCTCCGGAGTTGGTGCCTCATTTTGAAAACCAAGTCTCAAACAGGAGTTTGTGGCTCCATTACCGCTTTGACAACAGTGACGGACGGCCGCTCCAAAAAAGTTTTCATTGAGTATACGAACAGATTCAGCAATCGTAAAAGTACCGCTGATCTCGGCATCCACATTGCTACTCAACAGCTCCGCTCGATTGACTGATTGGGCCCCTTCTGCATTTTCATAAGTAAAATTGCCAATTTGATTGTCTTCATTAAATGTTATGGTTAAAGGAGAAATAGGGAGAACCCTATGAGTGATGTCATCTGAAATAACCAAAGTTCCGGCTTCTGGATTACGAGTCACTCGCAGATGACTGGTCTCTCCCCCGGTCTCGACACTTAAAGAATAAGAATATCCTGGTGCCACGCACTGGATGTCTCCTCTTAAACTCATAGAAGACATTCCAGGAACCAAATGATTGGCCATATTGACCATGGATGAAATCATTTCTTCTAAATAAGAACACACCGCTGGATGCTCACGAGCTGTTTGAGCCAGTAGATCTTCATTCTGCAAGGCTGTTTGGATCTGTGCTGTCATGGCGAGGTTAATAGAACAAGTACCGTCGTCTCCATAAGTTAAAGGAAAGGGTGAAGCCTCGCAACTCCCTGTGAAACCCTGTTCAGCAGCATCGCCCATGTTCGCCAAAATACCAACAGCTCCGGCAAAAAACAGAATATTCGTCGGATTTGTTAAATTATGAGCGCGCCGAGCAGCACTGAGGAATCCTGTTACACCTCTTGGAGCATTTCGAATAAAGGTTCTACCCACAGGACTCAGTCTTGGAGTTCTTCTAATGATTGTCCCTCGAATAACTCTCTCTCCTGCTCGTGCGTTGTTGATGCCAGCTATGAGAGCGTCTGCCTCTCTATGGGTTCTTCGGATGGCGGCCAGAGTTCGAGGATTAAACAACCCGGCTTGATCCGCTGAAACAAGTAACCCCTTAAGAATTCCGACCGATGAGGCACAGGTTATTTGTCCATTAGAAGAGCCTGTGCTTCCACCTAGCATATTGCCAATGGTTTCAGCCGCATCGGTGGCACAACTCTGCACGCTGGAGGCTATACTTGCGATGTATCCGAGAGCACGGACCCGATCTTCTGAGCAACTTAAGCCTTCAGTCGAAGGTTCAACAATGCCGGGGGTTGACTGATTAGCCCATCCATTTATCGGAAAGCTCAAAATTAACAAAATCGCAAAAATCATATTATTTTTTTTGATTATTTTTTCGTACTTTTTGATCATAATCACATTTCCTCTTGATGGTTTTAAGGAAGTAGCCCATTTTATTTCGAATACAGAGACCCTGTTGTTCACCATAGCGAATACTTTCAATAGCACTCAGAGCCTTTGCACCCTTATAAGATTTAATGCAATTTTCTAAAGCTTCAGATACTTTTTTGTGACAGGTCTTATCCGTCATTTTGTGACATTTCATCAGTTGTTTATCATCAGAACAAAGTTGAGCGGGCAGAACTTTTTTAAGTTGTTCATCGATTTGGGAAACTTGAACCATGACAGGCTCTTTGTTTGAAGAAACGGCTTTGCCTGGAGGAGCTGTCTTGTTAGAGAGATTTGGTTTTTTTTGCGTCACTTCGATTTTTTTTTCTTCTTTGCCTTTGGATTCTAAAGTAATCCCAAGAACAAGTGATGCAGTTAAAACCAAGGGTAAGAATAATAGAAAAATTGATTTGGTGGAGTTCTTCATATTCAATTCCTAGTTTCTACGGGGGCTGGATCAGAAATTTCTCCGGCAGTTTGGCATTGTTGTAAAAATACCTCCGAAGAGGAAGATGAAAGTTCACTGACAAGGACTGTTCTCATTTTTTCGCAAGTTATTTCAAGTTGACGACCCAGTTGAAGACGACCACTCTGGCTCCGTGAAAACTCGTCCTGACAGTTTTTGTATTCTTGGGGACCAATAATAACACCATTCAAACGGTAGGATCCCAAAGGACAACCAGGGTCACTGATGTGACAATTGATATTACCTGAAGAGGTATTCCTTGGATTTGCTCGTTGATTGCCATCCATTCTGTTATTGCTCTGTTCAGTGCATCTTTCGTTATGCAATCGTTCGCAGGCTTTAGCATTGGCTAGTATTGAATTGCAAACCGTTGAAACTTCAGTCGGGGATTGAAGATGGTAAACATATCGGTATTCTGCCTTGACTGGAAGTTCGCTGATATTGCAGAGTTGGCAGTGCATGGGAGAGATAGTGACCGGTGTGCAGCTACCAGGACGTAAGGTTAATCGATTGGGAATTTTTCCATCAAGATTGATTTCTCCAACATATCTTAAAACATCAGAAAGTTTTTGAGTTAGATTTCCGCTATTTTCAGTGATTGAACAGGTCCCACTAGGTGGGTTGTGCGGTGGTGATGTTGAATTTTGAGCCCAAGTTGAGGTCCATAGAAAACTAATAAGTATCAAAAAAACCATTGAATCCCCTTGAGCTTTACTTTGGAAAAAAAGTGTTTCGAAAAATCTTTTAATAAATCTATATTTATTAAATCAGAAGCACACCAATCTTCCTGAATACAAAACCCCAATTATAAACTAAATAATTTTAATATCACTCCACTTTCAGTGTACTATTTTTTCTTATTTTTAATACTAATTATTTATAAATGCTTGTAATTACTTGAATTGAATAGTTTTTCTCAGGCCCAAGGCCTTGTCATTTTTTGGTAAAGGCCTTTATTATCAATGTTTGGGTGACTTCTATGGACATAGGAAGAGTGGATGCAAAATTTAAATTCTAACAAGAATTAATCTTGTTTTTGAAGCCACCGAGTCAGTTCGAAAATCTTTCCGTCTTTTTCGCCCTTGTTATCCAGAGGTTGAAACATAATTTTTTGACCATTCTTCCAAAAGTAACAGCCTTTATGAAGAGAGCTTGTGCAAATCTTTTTAAGATTAGCCATGGTTTTTTCACCCACACGTTTGTCTTTCATGATCACCATTGCGGTTTCGCGGGCGACTCCATGACTTTCTTTATCTTTTCGATAATCAGTAGCGGCCTCAGAGGTAGAATAAAAACTAAGAACAAGTAATAATTTTAAAAGCATTATTTCTCCTTTGATCAGGTCAAAAAAAATGAATGACTGGTCGATGTAAAACTGTGTTGATTTATAAAATGATTCACTCAAATTATGCATGAAAAAATAAACAATAAAACTATAAAATGGGCTAGGAAAGAACAGAACAGACTGGGATAGCTCTGTTGAACCACCTCAAGTTCATGAGTAAGTATGTCTTTAATGAATTATGGGGGGTAGACTTGAACCAGACTTTTGTGTGGTCACTTAGGCCAACCTGACTTTGAAATGGATTCATTGACTCTATTGGCTATTAAAGCAATCTCCTTTGCCAATGATCCAACTCATGATAATTGGTTTACTTTTCTAGGGGAGTCTTGGGGTGGGAAAACTTTTCATTTTATTTATTGTTCTTTGTTACAATTTTAAAGCTTTTGGTCATGGTAGCACAGGTTTGCTCAGCCAAGTCCCTCGCACTTACCAGTCTCATCCAGGCATTAAGAATAAACCCTCGACCTGTCGTAATCTTATGGAACCGACGCGCCAACACCTATGGCAACTTAAGCGACAGGGACACAAAGTCGCATTATTAATGAACACCGGTTCAGACCTACCCATGGGTCGTCTTCAATTGCGTGACAGTTACATGGGGCAAAAGTTTCAGAGAGTTGAAGATTTAATTCTGTTTTTAGAAAACCGAGTTTCACAGTCAGGTCTGACCAATGACCAACAAAAAGAAAACCTGATTAAAAAATGTTTGAGTGGTCGAAAACTCTCTTCCAAAGAGAAATCTTTTCTCCCAGAAAGTTGCACACAAATCAATCAAAGTCGCTTTTTTCATACTGGGTTTGTTTTTTTAAATCCCGAAAATTCTCAAGAGCCTTTTGTTGTCCATATGTACGGAGACGAAAAATACAACTACACTCGAGCATCTATCAGGGTTGAAAGCTTACAGTCCTATTTACAGGAAGATCGACTTCATGTTTGTGAATCCAAAATTCTTCAAATACGAAAAAGTGCACAAAATAAAATTATGAATTTTTTTAAGAATGATCATCCCAAAAAACTTCTGGCCTCAGGCCCTAAGAGTTATAATTTTGTCACCCATCCTTGGGGACTCATGAGCCAGAATTGCAACGCCTGGGCCAGTGAGGTCCTAGCGGCGAGCCTTTTTATGGAGCCCCATCTATGGGCAAGCGTTGACCGTCGACAAAGTAAAGTTCGTCTATGGCAAACCGGATTTACCCCAGCTAAAATACCGATGACAAATCTTCAGGCTTTTGCTCGGTTACCCACATTGTTTATTGGTGGGATTAATATGGAAGAAGGTAACATTATCCACCAGCCCTATGTGGTTGCTGATATTTTGCCTGCACAAACCGTTGCCAATTGGCTTATTGGGCATGGTCTTATTATAGATCAAAAAATCATCTCAGGTTCTAAATCTAATTTAAAAAAATAAGTCCTTCACCGGCCAAACTATAAAGGGACATATGACCCAGAAAAAGTCTATTCTTATATGATTTGATGGGTTGGTGAAATCTTATCTTTTTAAGATATTATTTTTTATTTTTATTCAGGCTCAGTGAGTTTTTTATCAATCTCTCTATGAAATATTTCTAGCCGCTTTCTTATTGAGGGTTCATTCCAGAAACTTTGGGCGCTTATTGTTTTGTTTCGACCTTGGGTCATTGAAAATAAAGAAAGGGCAATCATTGCTTGATTGAGAGAAAGCTGAACTGGAATGACTTCACCTTTCAGTGGCCCTGAAACAAAAACACTATCCATCCATCCCCAGGATTTGACATACAAGTTTCCGCTGGCATGTTGGTGGCGTTGGTTAAGAGCATGGATCGCCTGATTAAAATCACTGCGAGTGGTAGAGGCCATAAAGAAAGCGTAGGGACTAAAGCTTGTGTTCCAGCGCGTTTTAAGGTCTGGTTGTTCTAAGTCTTGGTTCCAACGACTTATGAGAGCGATGTTTCCCGATTTATCTTTGTAGGCTGGCTCACCATGACCCCAAGATTCCCACTGGGCTCTGGTAGCAGAATGGGCCGCAGGAAACTTAAGATTTCTTTTTTGTCCTTGTTCTACCATGTATTCTGCCATTTCTTGGTAAGACCGAGCCAGCGGCAAAGAGTACAGACTCTCTTCGATAAACATTTTAGGAAAGTACAATTGAAAAGCAGATCCATCCCAAAGTTTTAGAAGTCGTCTTTGACCTATTGTTTGAAATTCAAAATTAATATGATCAAAAGCTCTGCGAAAAAAAGCCGGACTCTGATCAAATTTTTTAAAAAGATTCAAAGCCCACCCAAGGCTGTAGAGCAAACGTCCCTCAGAGCCAAAATGAGAGAAATTATAAGCTTCTCGCACCCAATGATCGTTTTGCCATTTTAAATTACCACCTATCAAGTGGGTCGCTGGATTAACGAAGATTGAAAAATCCATACGGTTAAAAAGCCGAGAAGAAATTTGAGCCATCGAAGTTTTAGGAAACTGTAATTCGATCACTTTAAGTGCAAGTGCTAGGTGTAAATTATCAATGGATGAAACGCTTCGGTCAGAGATCCTTCCCAGGCCATTGGGTTCATAGCGACTAAAAAATAAACCAGACTCTTGATGGAACTCTAGTTCGCTTAAAGTCTTTAGAACTTGATTGATAACAAGCCTTCGTCCCTGACCTTTCATTGCTCTTATGCTTTCAACCTGAACTAAAAGATCAACGGCTATGTTGGTTGGCGAAGTAGACTCCATAATATTTTTTGATATCCATTGGCCGTCAATTTTTTTTAAACCGATTGTGTCAACCACTAAGCCATTTTCACCACGCATGGCTTCGATGCTGGCGAGTGTGTCTTCGAGCTGTTGATCAAAAAATTTTAAATCTAGGCTTTCAGTAAAAAAAATACTGCATTTTATTTTGGCCTGAGATGAATGACAAAAAAATATAAGAGCTAATAGAGGCAGAAACAAAAGACGAAATGAACTATGAATCGCAGAGCGGCAATAAGGGATTAACTTTTTAAGAGTGATCACACCTTAAAGACTTACTTGAGAGGCCGATTTTTTCATAGGTAAGTTGAATTTTTTTCAACGACCATTAATAAGTGTCAAGCTTTTATAGGCTTAAATTTACATAAATATGACTCTTCTGTGTTTAAAATAAAGATCAATGTCATTTCTTCTTATTATTTCAACTTTTATGCACTCACTTCTTTACTGATTTTTAGATTCAGAGAGAATTCTTTCAGCCTGTCGTTCAAGCTTTATCAAGTCTATTCTTTTGCGAGTTTTTAGGTATTTAATGCGTCGATCGATCACTTGAGTAATAAAATCTTCTCGACCAATTTCGTCCATTGGTTTTTCAAGTCGGGGGATAAGAATAATCACTTCATCAGGAGTTTTAGGATTAAGAACAAAGGGGTAGTGTTTATCCATAATAAATGAATTTAATTCTTCTGGTAGTTCAAGGATACTTTTTTGGGTTTCAAAGTATTTGAGATAGTGAAAATGAAAGGGAAGCTCTTCGCGAAGTTGTTGTAGCCAATGAATCTGGTTGTCCATAAAATGAAATGAGCTACGAGGTGATTGGTCAAAAGAAAATTTGTCAGTAATGCTCCAAGCTTCATATTCGTCACTACGAAAATATCTTTGGTAAGCAGAGGGCATATTATGATTATGAACCAAACCGCGATTATTATTTATACCGGCCCAAAAACTAATCATTCGACTGACGTCACCTTGTTTTACCATTCTTGCGTAACTTGTACTGTGGGCAATTTCGTGCCCCAGAAGATTCAGACTCACCTCGGGCGGAGAGAAAAGAAAGGAATCAAGAATTTCGATATTAAGCCCCCAAGATTGGCCCTCATTGTTTCGGTGAAACTGAGGGTTGTGAGTGGGATTAGTAAAGACAAAATCCATACCATGTCTCAGCATACGGGCTCTCATCCAGCGAAAAGCAGGGGATGTCGTATGGGGGTTAATTTCGTTAATGCGTAACTCAAAACCTTCAGAGCTTAAGGAACTCAAAGAAAATTGGATCTGATCCTGAGCCAGTTCATGGAGCTTTGCCATATTACTATTTAGAGCTACGAGATGGAGGGTTAATTTCTCAAAATTCGCCAGCGTGTTGATAGGTATAAAAATCCCTTTGACCTGAGAATGGCTCAACAATGTTTCTATTCTGTTGGGGTAATGCCCGTTAAGGGGTGAAGGGGGCTCAACCAAATAATAAAGTTCCACGTTCCAAGCCGCCTTAAAATCTTTGAGTATTTTAGCTTGGGGAGAAAGGCGCCATCTTTTCTTAATCTGAAGTGATTTATTGGGTCTTCCGTCTGGATCTTTACCCTCATAAAGTCCCAGGGAGGGGAGTACTTTTTCGACTCTTATATCAGCGACGATAGGTCTTTTCGTAAAAATATCAGAGCAAAAACTCTGGGCAAAGCCTGATGAAGAAAATATATGTAACATCAAAAAAATGATGAAAACCACTGGATTCATAAACATAAGCTTCTCAATAGCAAGATTAAGGCCACTAGACAACTCTGCCGAATGGCAGTGCGGGTTTATCAAACTGTCATTGTTTCTTACGAGGCTATAAATTTTTCTCTATAAAAATAAAATCTAACTTAAAGAGATATATAATAATACAAGACCTCATTCGATTTTGTTTTAAAGTCGTCTTAGAAATACTAATGAGAAGGGCGATAGAGAAGCCACCCAAAGGATATTGAATTGTTATTTGGTTTAGGTCATTTTTTTATTACAATGTTTCTTTCTCCGAATGCATTATCACAAACACATTCATGTCGTCATTTATTTAACCCAATAAACATAGAATACGGTTTGAATCTCAGCGATATCAGGCCCATTGACTTTAAAACTTACGCCGAAATTAAGAATTACGAAAACACAGTTTTTAAGCCGCAAAGAGGCTATTTGCGTGGGTTTGAAATTACTGTTCCTAAAGAAATTAAAGCAAAACTAGAACTTAAACATAACCTACGTTTAAAGGATGTGGAAGAGGCTTTCAACAGCTGGTCCCTTGGGCCAGTCAGGTTAGAGACTCTCGATCATAATAGTCGATATAATGACAAGATCCGATACTACTTCGTATCGCAAGTCAAAAAAAGAATATTTAAGAATGGACGATTTCATCAACAAGTATCTTACATCAAAGTCATTTTGGATATGATGTATGATGATAGTCTAATACTTGTTTCTTCATACCCGAGCAATAAAAGTGCATTTGATAGCTATCTCGAGCAACGAAAAGAACTATAAATTTAACCTTTGATTTTTTTGTTCTGATGATTATTAAATTTAATAAAAGTTTTAATGAAAAGTTCTTCTTATTTTTTTTAAAAATTGGGTATAAATAAAACTGATCATCTTTTATAATTTAGGCCAACAGTTATACCAATGAGAATCATTGCCGTTGGCTTGGTTGAGTTGTGAGTGGGTGGTGTAAAGACCAAGGTCAAGATGTTCTAGTTTGGTTTTATCATCCCAATTTGTGCGAATTTCAAATTGCCATACTTCAGTTCGTCCATTGATATGTTCAAAATAGCGATCTTCTTTTTTGTAGTACAGGGCTCTTGTTGAGGACTTTATTGTTGCTTTATAACGTTGATCTTCTTTATGGGGAAAATCAAAACTGAGGTAAGCCATTCGACCATCTGAAGTTTTAACCAGGATTTCTCCTATAGGTGCGCTTTCATTGACCTCTTGATGTGGCTCACAGACAGTGATCTCAATTTGACAGTCTTGTAATGTCCTTTCATGGCTAAAGCGGTTGAGCCATTCAAACACAATCTGAGCATTTTTATTGTTATTGAGTGTGCTCGGGCAGTAATAAGCCGGCAGTTCAATGGGACTTATAACAAATAGTAAAAAGACTAAGATTTTCATTTATAGACTCCGTCTCATCAATTGAGATTCTGTTTGAAAAAGCTTTAATGCTAGTTTTTGTTTAACTATTAATAATTGGACGAGCTCTTGATGCTCGGCTGGATTGAGTTGCTCATTGATAACGGTATCGGGATAACCTTTCTGTGAAATCTGTTTGTTGATGGCCTGATAGCTTAATTTTAATTGTTTGACCTGCTGGCTTAATATTTGCTCTTGTGTGAGATTTTTTTTTGCGTTTTCTGAAGTTGGATCATTTAACTGAATAAGCTTTTTTGAATTCGTGTGTTCTCTTTTGTCCTTCTCTTTTTTTGATTCAAGAAGATTTAAGCCGCCCACTGAATTGTTGGAGTTAAGAATTTTAAAGCCAATATTGTTATTCAAGCCACTTCTAAAAAATATAAATATTGCACTCAATATAATGATAATGACCGCTGATTTTTTTAACATAGATCCTCCGCTTCGTTAAAGTCCTATGAGCAATTCAAATGCCACATCCAGAGCCAATAAGAAGACTTTGAGTCCAAAAAGCTATCTTTAAAACTGGAAGAAAGTCCGACTTCTCGGACAAATTCTTACGAATAATGAATTTTTAAGGCTCAAAGTCTCATTGTTTTAATATGGCTCTCAATAGTGCCTTGGCACTTTCGTTGCTCTTTGGGCAGGCAAGATAAAAATGGAGCAGGCTGTATTTTAAAAAGAATACAGCATTTAAATAACAAACCAACATAAAACGGAGTGGGAGATGAAAACCAATCAACAAAAAATACTTTCTGTTATGGGGATTTTTTTAATCTTTATAATAGGGATCAAAGCCAGTGCGCAAGTCGATCAGACTGTGCCATCGATGAATCCTTCTAAGAACTGTAAAGTTAAAGGAGCTCAGCAAATAGAAGGGATTCGAGATTACAGTTTTTTAACCAGTGATGATTGTCAGACTATATTTGTTCGACCAGAGCTTATTGGCGAGCAATTGATTGATTATCGCATCAGTAGCAATCTTGATCTCTGTGAAGCTGTGAATCTTTCTGAACAATTGGTGGTTGATATTCGTCGTGGTATTATCGACGAGCATGCTCATATTAGAAGGTTGCAAAAAAATGACACCACAAACCCAGCTCAAATTAAAAAGATCCAAGAAGAAATTGCCCGTCGAATAAGCTACATAAACTATCTCGAAGAGCAAGAAGAGAAAACGCTGAGTGATAAAGATAAAAACTACGGACCCATACCTGGGGCTACTTTTTCGATCAGTGTCGATGCAAGGATTTTACCGGATGATTTATATGAAATCAGCCAAAATAATCCCTATCAAATTATTATCCAAGGGGAAAACGGTAAGCCAGACATCGCTTATAAGTTCCCCAATGTTCGTGAAGCTAACATTGTTGATTCTTATTATACTTTCTTTTATCGCAAGGCCACTGAAAGAGAGAAGTGGCAAAGTGTGTTGTCGTCGGATTCGCCACTGGCTCTAGCGAAAGAGAGCCAAAGAACAGGTATTGTGCATGTACTTGCCAATGAAGGTATGCAGCTGAAAGCTGAGCTTAATCTTCCTTCGATTTGTTTAGGGGCCTATAAAGATGAAGAGAATAATTGGCAGCTGAAAAACGAATCTCAGAAACCTATTTTTACCATCAGCCGTAACTATACTGTTCATCAAAGAGCGTCCTATGGCTATTCGGCAGCTCTCAAAAATGAAGCTGTTGTTGATCGTATTTTAAACCACCTGGCAAGTCATGAAAATCAAGGGTTCACATTAGATGATCTTTTTATCAATGAAATTAAACACGATATAAAAGACTATCTTGATTTTACTTGGGACTCGCAAATGGGATCTGATGCCCAGCAGTTTTCACCACAAAAGGTAAAGCAGCTCAAAATTGATCTCTTTGCGAGCTATATCCATAATTATATGGATACTCTGTTAGATAAAAAAATTCTCGAAATTGTTGACACGCGTCCCGTACATAAAGCCAGCGACGGAGAAGCCTACAAAAACATCAACAGCGATTCCGAGTGCTTTTCTTCGCCCCTGGATAAAATGTGTTACCAATCGGTCTATAAGTTAACAAAATGGAAAGATCAAACTCCCGACCAGTTGAGAGCACAGCTTACGATCAGCCAATCATTTGCAAAAACTGTCGGAGTCAATCACATGGAACCGTACAATTTTAATTCATTCTTTTTACCTCAAACAAAAACTAAGGAGTAACCGATGAAAGCGCTATTATTAATCAGTCTTATTTTACCAATGATGGCCCAGGCTAATATGTGTCCTGGGGGAAATCCAAAAATGAATCAGTACCTTAACCAAACCACATGGAAGAGTCACAAGGTCAGTCAGCCAGGTGTGAATTTAAGTTTAGATGGCTATCTCGATAAAGATAATAATTTCTTCCCCGAAGAGGTCTATACTAAAACCGTCCAAAGATCGGTTGTAAAGGTTGATCCCCTGAATGAAGACTATAAAGGATTCTTAAAGTTTTGTTCTCAGTACGACAACACTTCGGCCTTTATTTTAACAAGCTTTAGAAAAGCTGAAGCCATGAATCGGTATCATATATCCACACAGTATTTACCAGATATGAAGAAGTTTAGTAATGACCCTTATCAAATGATTAAAACCCACAGGTATAAGGTCTCAATCGAACTTTCTCCGGACTCTATAATCAGTCAGCAAAATTTTTCAGATCAATTAAAAAGTCAGATCGAAGATTCAATAATGTCCCAACTTCAACCCCAGTCACCAATTGGAAGTTATGATATTACTCTCACCAATTGGGATGACTTCACCTGTGATCTGATCCAAGGCAAGGCTAAAATCAATATTATTCGTGAAATGTACTCTGAAGACCTCTTTATAGAAAAACAAGAAAGAATTCAGAGTAATGATGCTGCTCAAATTTATAAAAGTTGGCGTGATTCTATTAAGGGTCAAGTCGCAGGAGATGAGCTCTTTTTTAAAGCGGGTTTAGTTTTTGAGTCTTTAAAACAGCAAAATAAAATTGCTCAGGTTGAAAATGAAGTAGGACTTGAATTTGTTCGTAAAGTGGTTTCGCCCGGTCTATCAGGCTTTAAATCCCTTGGTCAAAACCAGCTCCTTTGTACGACTGAGAGTTTACAGAAATACGAAGCTGATTACACAGAGTTTCAAATCAATGTTGAGTTTGCTTTTGATAAAACAACCTCACTATCGGGCGGGGAGTAAGTCATGAAATATTTATTGCTTTTATTAGTTCTTACAGCTTTGACGGGTTGTTACGATGACAGTGATGATACAATAAATGGTCCAACTGATACAATTAACAACGACAGTGACGATACATCTCAGCCCCCATTAGCTTGGGGAGAACTGAGATGTCAAAAAAATCTAACCTGTAAAAACCCGGTCTTAAATATTGATTCTGATAGTCTGATCTTCTTTTTTGAAAGTCGATTTGGAATTGAGCAAGAATCACAAGGCGCTTCAGAAAGTCGCAGCTTTTATTGTGGTCAGAAGTTTTTTGCAGACTGGGTTGATTTCTATCCCCATCATCAAAATATCAAAATTGATCAAGCGAATGATGTCTCAGAACTTGGGTTACAGTTGCTTGATTTAAAAAAATGCATGTTTAAGGAAAATCTAAAAAATAATCTTAATAATTACCTAACACTTACTCAGGAGTATAAAAATGAAATTCGGTAAACTTTTACGTAGTAGCTTACTTTTATCAGTTCTGTTGCCAACAGTTGTCGTGGCAACACCCACAAAATATTCAAAATGTGCGTTGCAAATTATTGAGCCCCAAAATAGCTCGGGCTATTTTTTGAGTGACGACTGTCAAATGGCTTATATTTTGCCACCCAAACAAAGTCAGATTTTGATTAATGGTTATAATCCAACTGTTTCATCAACGACATGTGTGGCCATCGATGCTCTTGAAGAAAGCAATGCTTTGAACTCTCTGACCGAGAAGCAACATGCCAAGACAGTTCAACAAAAATCTCAAGAGATTACCGAGCTTGAGGACTTAATCGCCTCGGGTGATATTCCCCAGGGAACTACTGAAGAACAGTTGATGGATGAGGTTGTGAGTCTTCAGAAAAAAATTGAAGAGTCTCTTAACCTGCTTTTTAGTAGCTATGATCGATACATCAAACGAAAAGGTGATTATTCTGTCATGGAAGGTGGTTATGGTTCTTTTGCATTAGTCTCGGATTACTCGAATCTGGTCAATGAGTTTGCAGAGCTTAATAAAGAACTGGATGTTCATTTTATAAAAATCCCACTTAAAACCAATTATGTTTCTATAATCGAAAAAGATTTTGACCAAGATGATAACAGAGTCGAAATGAAAGCTGTTAAAAGATTACGTTTGGCCAGTGGTGACCTGCTACCACTGATGAATGATGTCTCAGCTATTGTTGAAGGTGGTGTTGGTTACAAACCAGCATCTGGAGTACAAAAAAGTATTTTTTCTGAAGGTATTAGTGGTGAAATTGAATTTTCAGCCCTTGGTTCTTGTTCTCTCAATCGCGAATTAGGTTCGATGAGTGATTTTGACTTAGAGACACTTGAAACAATAGTCAATGCGACAGCTTTTTATGAATACGAAGTTGAAGTCAAACGTCGTTATTCAGTGACCTATAATTTTAAAGAGTTTGTTCATATTTTGCGAGAGACATCTAAGAAAGGTGGCTTCTTTTCTAGAAAGACTCTGACTCGGTTGATTGATAATAGAAAGACCTCTTCTTGGATTGAATTTCATTCACAGTCTAATGATTCAACTTATGAATACAGTGATGAGGATATTAAGGCCATTAAAGCAGAATTTATGGATAGAGCCTTAAGACAAATCATTGATGTTCGTAGTGACGGAAAAGCATCAGCGCTGGCTTTGATCGATCCAACAGGTAAAAACGGAGCTACGGCGATTGCTGACGAACTCAAGAACTGCCCTCACGTCTACTGTCAGATTGGTGCGGCTGGTTTTAGAGTTTTAGATTCAATTTTTGGAAGCACAAAAGCCACCAGCGAGTTGCTAAAAACAATTGAAGGCGAAGCCCATGAAACTGTTGAAGAGAAAAAAATGGTTAAACTTGTTGGTTCAAGTACTTTTCAATAATTTAATAATGGCTTACTTATTTTTAAGAATGGGGGGATGTTTATCCCCCCTTAAGTTAAAGGAGTTCTCATGTTTTTGAAGATATTTTTTTTATGGCAATTGGCTTGGGGTTCAAATGTGATTTCTGTAGAATCCGTTCAATATCAAAACCTGATGGATAGTCCTTCTTGCGAACTTCTTTATTTTCGTCAAATTGAACGAAGTAAGGTTATTAGAGAAGCTATTTATATTTTGGGACTTGAATACGAATCTCCCATGGCTCGAATTATGACTGAAAATACTTTGATTAATAATAAACTCTTTTTAGACAATAAAGTCTGGGAAGATTTAACAACTGAAGTTATGATCGTTGCCGATTTGGATGAAAATTTGTTACAAGCGATTAATGATTATGGTTTTGATAGAATCTATTTTTCAATCAAAGGACCTGGGCTGACATGGAATTCTGTTGGTTCTTCAATATCCCCAGAAATAAAAGTTGATTTCTTAATAACAGATCAAAAGGTGATCATTACTTACCCAATATATAAGGGCGATGAGTGCAACAAAGAAAATACTCCTGTGAATCTGGCATGGCTTGGTCCTCATGATGATTGGTCTATTTTTTTCTCTCATGAGAACCTGAAAGATTTTAGCGAGACCTTTACTGGTAATGATTCGCAACCCTAATTTTATGAATCGCAGATCCAATTCAGAAGATCTGTTTCTTGCGCCATAAGATCAGCATATCCAAGCTCAAGCAGTTTTTTGGTAAAAGACGAGTCAAAAAGAAGGTAACTTGATAAGTCGGATGTATCTTCTTTAGAGCCTAATCCATCCATCAAAAATTGCACCATTTTAGGAAAGCCTTTATTTGAGGTTTTTTTGGCAATTTCTGCAATATCCTCTGAGGGTCTGACGATCTTATAATCAATTTTAGAATAATCAGATCTTTGAGTTTTAATATTTTGATCAAGGGACTCTATGATCTCGTTGATGTGATTGATGCGCTCTAAATCAATATCAAGGGTATCAAAAAAAAGTGCATTCAGCATTGAGCCTGCCACTTTTGCAATCCCTGGTTCAGATATAACTTCAGACTCTTTGGGGTTAGGGGATTGATAACGAACTCCGATCATGAGCACCTTATGGGCTCCCAGATGTATAGTAGGGCTAATCGGTGTTGTGTTACGAAAACCACCATCACCGTAATACTGACCATCAATAATTGTGGGTGGGAATAGAAGGGGAATTGAACAAGAGGCCATGATGTGATGGGCATTGAGAGCCAAATTTTTGGACACTCTTCTTGGACGATCCCAAGAGGCTGACGTGCTGGTTTGCAAAAACGAGACAGTCTTTGAATTATTAAAGCAGTAAGCTGAGCAAGAAAGCCCGGTGATATATTTTTCATCGATACATTTTTGAATATTCTTAAAAGGAATATTATTATTAAGAAGATTCAGTAAAGGTGAGGTATTCAGAAGAGAGCTTGCCAATTTCTTTTTAAAAAGTGGGCCAAAGCTTAAATCTCTGATCCATTTGGCACTGTTTGTTCCAAGGGTTACAAAATCGGTGCGATAAACTTGCGATGGAGTAAGGCTGCCCCAGAGTTGCGCTAGGTTTTGTGTGGTCTTATAAAGATCTTCGCTTTGGGCTGCACAATAGGTGGCATTGATTGATCCTGCACTTGAACCTGACCAGACTTTAAGCGGGTTATTTTTTTGGGTGAGATTGTTTTTTTTAAGAATCTCGCCAAGAGCCATAAGGGCTCCAGCCTGATAGCTGCCTCGTGCACCACCACCTGTGAGATTGATTCCGACGATTGACATAGCCCTATTGTAGCTTTGATAGAGACAAAGAGATGTAAAGACTGCTTAGAAATTAGACCTTTTGAGAGTTATTTCTCCAAAGAAAAACGAAATATACAAGAAGGGCTAAAAGAGCAGCAATGATCACGTAATATTTCACCTGGTTAATGACCTGTAAAATCACTTCACCGTAAATACTGATTAAAATCACCTGAGTGGGTACAGTGAGCGTCGCTGCAAGGCCCACAACGAGAATGAACTTCCAACGAGGTAAACCAATCGCGCCACACATCATGTGTCCTGGAAAACGCAAGCCCGGCGTAAAGCGAAAAATACAGGGAGCAAGCATTCCGTAATTATGAATCCATTTTTGAACGGTCTTAAAAGATCGGCCTTTTAAATATTTACTCCAGCGTGGGTGACGGGTGAGCTTGTCACCAAAAAAAGCTCCGATCCAATAGATCAGATAGTCGCTTGAAAAAACGGCAAATAAACAGACTGCGGCCAGTGTATAAGGATTAACACCCAATGCCCCTTCAAAAGGGGGTGGATACTTATCAGGCTGAGTCGCCATATAAGCTGTTAAGCTAGCACTGATAATTGTGATCTCTTCAGGAAGGGGTAATCCAAAGCTTGAAACAAACATTAATAAAATCACAAGTCCATAAACCAGGAAAGGCTGATAAGCGATGTGGAGAAACCACTGTGCGATCTGATCTTCAAATCCCATAGGGTTTACTTTTTGGCCTGTTTTCTTTGGATACTCTTGATGATCACAGCTTCTTTAGGAACATCACGGGACTGACCAAGACTTAAAGTTTGTACTTTTGCAATTTTATCGACCACATCCATACCAGAGGTCACTTCGCCAAAAACGGCGTAACCAATATCTTGGGGCATGGGGCCTTTGTAATTTAGAAAATCATTGTCTTTAACATTTATGTAAAATTGCGAACTTGCACTGTCAGGATCAGGGGTGCGAGCCATGGCAATGGTGCCACGATTATTTTTGAGACCGTTACTCGCTTCATTTTTAATGGCAGCATCGGTGGGTTTTTGTTTCATATCTTTATCAAAACCCCCACCTTGGATCATGAAGTTATCAATCACTCGGTGAAAAATCAGATTGTCATAGAATTTTTTATCAACGTAATTGAGAAAGTTTTTAACAGAGATCGGGGCTTTTTCTGAGTTAAGAGTGACATCCAGCGAGCCTAAGTTTGTTTCAATCGTCACGACCACAGCAGCATCCTTTTTAACAGTTTGAGAGTGAGCATTTGAATAAAGCAGGAGGAGGGAAAACACAAGACAAATGGATTTTAATATGGATTGGATCATGGACAGAATATTAAAGACTCCTGTCCAGCATGGCAAGATGAAATGAGCGTCAACAAAATGACAAAAAAACTGTCAAGACTTCGTCAATTTTAGTGGCGAGAGTGTTGCTTTCTTCGGGTTTCAACATCACATTTTTCGCAGTGTGCAGTCTCTTTAATGGTCTCCTCTTCTGCATTGATTTCGTGGATCAACGTCAGTGGAGTAGAGCACAAGGGGCAGCAGTTCATTGATTTCAAAAAGTTAAGGTATCGTTTTTGGTGTTGTTCTATTTTTTCCCGCGTCATCTCATCCATGAGACCTCCTAGATTTTACAATTTCATTGCAAAAATGGGCCCCGGGACTTTTGTCACTATAACGCTTTGTATAATTATTGGTTTCATAAAGTTGTTTTTTTAGCCTCCAATATCTTTGTCGGACTGGGTTTAACTTGAGAGGACTTTATTGATATTCAGATTTTCTAATGATCTTTTACAGTCATTGATTCGCTCTTCAATGGATTGCATATCTCGCGATGAGATGAGTTAAAAATAAATAAAATGAGTCTAAGATCTATTCAGTTCGTTAAAAATTAAAAGTCGTAAAATGTGTTTCATTTTGAATCAGTAACTTAAAGTATTTTTAAAATGAATCGATAAGACTAAAGAAGAGGAGTTTATCACTTTGGTCTTAAAAATTTCTAAAACCCTTTTTTTAAGCAGTCTTGTCATCCTCCTGGCCCATTGTAAAATCGCATTGGACATACCTTCGGCAGATGCGCCCATCGAACTGATTTCTGAACCTAACCCGCCTGGCTGGGGTGATCAGCCCGAATCTCCCACATACCCTGGTCTTTTTAAAAGTACCCATGCCATACAAACTGGCGGTGCTGCCAATCTTACAGTGAGACACTCTTGTGGTATCACAAACAGTGATCATGTCATGTGTTGGGGTAGTAACGTGAGCGGCCAACTTGGAAATGGTGACCTCAATCATCAAACTCAACCGGTCCCTGTTTTAGGCGGTGAGCAAGGTGGACTTTATTTAGAGAACATTACATCCATCACTCTGGGTCACTCACACTCTTGTGCCATCGATACCCAGCAGTCTGTTTATTGTTGGGGTAAAGGTGGGACCATTCTCGGTGTTGGTGTTGACACTGCCGATTCTAATACACCCGTCAAAGTGGTCGCTGGAGATCAAACTTCAGTGTCTGGATTTTTAGAAAATGTTGTTCTTATTAGTGCGGGTTATGATTATACGTGTGCTCTAACAGTAGAGAACTATGTGTACTGCTGGGGTGTTAACATTTCAGGTAGACTTGGAATTAATAGTACTACGGCATCCAATATTCCTCGTCGTGTTCTAAAAGGTGAACAAACTGGGGCAGGACTGTATTTAGAAAATATCAGACAAGTGAACACTGGGTTTCGTAACGTCTGTGCAGTGAGCAACGACGATGAACTTTTTTGTTGGGGTGATAAAAGAGGTGTTGGAGTTCCAGGTTCTGGCAATCAAACCACGCCGGCCCAAACTCTTTCTGGCCAACAGGGACTGGGTGTCTATCTTGAAAACGTGCAGTGGGTGAATGCCGGCTGGAATGAATCCTGTGCTGTCATACACGATGGTTCGGTCTACTGCTGGGGCGCTGGAACTGTTGATTATGGACATGATGGTGCTGCTTCAGAAACGCCAGTGAGAATCCTTGCCGGCGAGCAAGTTGACGGAAGCTCTGCTGGATTTCTTGGCAATGTAAAAACCCTTGAGGGTTCAGGTTCAAGATGTGTATTAACTCATGATGATGAACTTTTTTGTTGGGGAGCCAATATATCCCAGTACCCATCTCGAGTTATGTCCACTCTTCAAGGGGGCGACTCTCTAGAGGACATAAAGCACATCAGTTATATCTTGGGTACAGTTTGGGCTGTTGATTCAACAGGTCGACATTATGGTTGGGGCTTCAATGCCCATGATACGATTAACGATAGTGGAAATCCTTATTATTTCGAGCCCTACTTTTTAGATCTTCAGGACTAAACTTTTATTTATAGCAGGCTTTAATCTCGTCTCTTAGATAATCAAGGGTGTTTGATGACATTAAATCAAGATAAATCTCTTCCACCTTTTGAGCAGTTTCAAGTGGTGTTTGGTTGTGCAGATTATCAAGGTGATTGATCTTTTCAACCTCATCTTTAAGTTGGCCAACTTCAGAAACTATAGAAGTCAGTTTATAAAACAAACAGGGTGAAATTCGGCAGATTTGACTCTCTTGGAGTAAAGTTGATTTTGGAAGCTTGGTGTAAGGCGAGCTTTTAAATTTTGGATAATAGATATCATCAAATTCTTTTTGAAGGCTTTGAGAGGGGCAAGAGGCAAAATCTTTAAGTTGTACAAGCCCATCTAAATTGTTGGCTTGAAAAGAAAACCACCTGATCTCTCTACGAAACTCATGAAGACCTTTTTCGGTTTCAGTGTCCTCTAATAAATTAAAATTAAAACTGACTTTTTTAAAATCTTTGAGGTGCTCTTGAAGAGCATCAAGAACATAAGAGCGATCTTCTTCAACACTCAACCAGGGAAAGGATTTTATGTCAGCCTTAAGTTGTTGAGTGATATTATTTTTACCACCAACCCAAAAAATATCATTATAGAGAGACTGCGTTTTGCCCTCTTTGTAGCGATTCAATAAAAGAGTGGTGTCTTCGCTGAGTTTTCGGTTTTCAAGATCATTTTTTTGGCCAGTGATAATCCATTTTAAGAGCAGCCAAGCTTGATCAAGGTTTTCTTGGGCTTCGGTGATTTTATCTGAGGTGACGTTTTGGTCTTGGTAGAACTTAAAGATAACAGCCCATTTATCAATAAGACCAATGCTGTCTTCTAGGCTTTTAGCTTCAAAACGAAGTGTGTCTTTAAAAAAAGCCTTGGAATTTTTTTGGGGATACTTTTGGTAGATTTGGCCAAGGGCTTGAAGATTAAATGCAGACAGTCTACGTCGGCCTTGGGTCAAGTTGACCAGAACTGTTTCTACTGAATCGTCAGATGTGATAAAAGTGTCTTCAAGGATATGGAGAGACTTCTCAAAACGTTGTGTGATCAAGGGGTTTAAGTTTTGAGCCAATGTTGTATTGGGTTTTAAAATAAAGCTAGCGATTAAGGCTGATAGGATTTTAAAAAACATAAGGTTCTCCGTTAAGGCCCGAATAAATACTGCATATTTAGGTTAAAAACACTGAAAAAAGAGGAAAAAAGGGACTCTCTCGGTGGGGGGTACCACCGAGAGAAATAAACATCGAGACCTATTGGGGGGGATCTCATTGGGGTCATCTTAGTTGCATCCAAATCATCTTGAGGTGAATGTTTCTAACATGTGTTTAACAACTTCTTTATAATCAATATGTTCTATTTTTTAAAATTATTCTTAAGTATATAATGTGATTAGAATTTCTAATGAATTGAGTTGGAATTTATAAATTTTATAGACCTCTTGCGAGATGGATTCAAAGCCAATGAAAGAAGAGGATTTTTAAGCTGGGTTTTTAATCAATTGAGATATTTTGGTGCCAAATTGGACCAGTGCTTTTTGATCTCCGGGGCAAAAAATAAATTTTGATAAATCAGCAAAACGGGTCCAAGCCAGAGCTTTATGCTCAAGTGGAGAGTAACTTCCATTGAGTTGAACGGCCAAAAAATGAAGTTCAAAAGATTGATAAGAGATCTTTCCCAAGTCAACAAAGTGACTCAAGCTTGAAGGCTTAATGGCAAGCTCTTCAAAAAGTTCTCTTGAGAGTGCGGTCTCTAAAGTTTCACCTTTTTCAACTTTACCACCTATAAATTCCCAATATCCTAAGGGATCTTTGAGGGCGGATCTCTGTCCGATGAGGATTTTGTTTTTTTGTAGAATAACACCGCAAACCACTTTCATAGGTTAAAAATAGACTATGACCAGTGATTTTGTCTATGACTGTTGCAAATAAGATACTCTTGTTTCTTTGAATTGAGTCCCATTTTCAGCTTTTCATTTTGATTCAAAAGCTTGGATCACTCGTCTTGATTCGAAGTCAAGAGCGTCTCGTCAACGTCAAGTAGGTCCATGCTGTGACTTCTTCTCTGGGAAGTGTTTAACCTTCAGGCATGGTGAGTGTGTTCAGTCAGCTGACCCAAGTCTAGTGGCTGTATAAGACTTTTTTTAAGCTATTTGGTTTAGAAAATTAGATTTTTAAAACTTATTTGCTCTTAAAAAAAAGCCCTCATAAACCACCTGTTTTTGCTGACAAATGAAAAAGAAGGACT
>CAYMBT010000019.1:0-6442 GCA_964388755.1 uncultured Pseudobdellovibrionaceae bacterium
CTTACCCACAAGTGAATAACGATGGTAATTTGTGTCTCCACCCTCTTCAATAAGAACTGTCGCTAGATCTTGTGGTTCATTGATAAAGAGTCTGTAAACATAAAAGCTAGAATCAAAATTAGCGGCCGAAATATATTCAAATCTTAAAAGACCATCCCTGCGATTATAATTCACAAGAATGCGAGTTTCACCGGATTCACTTAATTCACCGATTCCAATATTGAGCTGAAGGTTAGTGGATCTAAAATAGACTCCAAAACTGTCATTACCTAAATTAATAAGCACATGACGATCGTAGTGGGTTGAGTCTGATGGCTCGGTGACAACAACTTGTAATTCTAGACCTAAATCATCTGATCCGATATCTTCATCACAAACTCGATTGATTCGAGTGGCTGTTCCTTGATCAAGGGTTACATCGTGGGTTCCTAGCTTTAGACGGCTGCCTTGTGAAGGGACGAGCATACTAAAAATACAGACCTGACGAAGGCTATGGTTCAGCCGCAACTGAAAGTTAGCATTTTGTTCGGTGCCAGGAAGTTCGGCACTGAGTTGCTTAGCAAGCCAGTTGGGTACAGCGAGCTTCGGTTCACCAGTGCTAGATTCTGGATCCCACATCAATAGATCCTCCCATTCGCCTGGTATAAACGCTGAGGCCGTGTTTGGAGCTAAGCTACCAATGCTTGATATGCTTGATGATAAAGTGGATAGACTGTCTGTGAGCTCGTTACCCTCGTAGTTATCACCACTTTTTGTGCAAGAGGTTGTGACGAGAGTCAGAGTAAGGATAGCTGATAAGATCAGCACTGCTCTTTGTGTTATGCTTAGGGAAGGGTGCCCCAGTGTATTACGTTTAAAAATCATTCATTATCCTCCACGTTGGAATCAGTTTTTTTGATCGTGATTAAAATCTGACAGATAAATAAAATTTTGCAATAAAATGTAAACATTTCTGGTCTTTTGCCATCACAAAAATTCTAAAAATCCCATTTGAGCTTTTAAATTTGCAATGTAAAAAAAAACTCACATAGGTCTGTGGTCGAGATGTAGTCTAAATTTTTTTATGAATCCTAGGGGGTGTGGGTGGTTTCAATTCTAATTTTACGACTATTAATGATGTCACCCCTTTCAATGGCTGGTTTTTGGGGAATTACTCCAAAACAAAAATTGAAGTTGAATACAAGGGGAGCCATTGAGATTTGTTGGTTCGGACCGACTTCATCAGAAACTTTAGATTTACGTTCTTTAATTGAAACTTACCTTAAGAGCCAACTCACCCGAAGAGCTGAAATAAAATTAGAATTTATATCTCAGTGCTTAGACTCTTTAGATCCCTTTTATCCCATAGGACTTTCTTTTTATGATGATGCTAGTAATTCAGAGGGAATACAAAATGAAATCAACAACAATGTGTCTGACCCAGAATTCCCAGGTCATCCAATGGGTTTTCACAAAGGGTCATGGTCCCATATTGAACTAGTGGATGTGATTTTAACCAGTCGCTTTAAAAATGTGAAGGAAAGTTTAATTCTACAATCGCAAAACTTATCAACGATTGGATTAAACAATTTAATACTCAGCATTGCTCTTCATGAAGTTCTTCATGTGTTGGGTTTAAACCATGAGCACGAACGGCCCGATTCGACCTGTGAAATTAAAACAGATAAAAAAATAATTATTAATGAGCATTCTTTACACGGCCCTTACGATCAAGAGTCTATTCTCAATTATTGTGTCACCCAAGATCATGATTATGAGGCATCACCCCTGCCACTTTCGCTCGGTGATATCGCAGCCTTAAGAGTCTTTTATTTTTAATCTGTTTTGAATGCAAAAGGTCATGGCCCTTTTTTATCAGGGCCACTTTAGTCCCTATTTTTGTTCTGAATCTAAATCGTTTTTAACTTCAGAAGCTGAATCTTTAACAGTCTCAACACCCTCTTCTATACGATGTTGTGCTTTTTTAGCTAAACACTCTAGTTTATTGTCGCTGGTCAGGACTCCACATACGGCTTCTTTAAGACGATTGTAACCCTTGGAGAGGGTTCTTTCGGCAAGATTGGCTTTAACTTCGGTTTTTTCTGACACGGTTTCACTGGCATAACTCAATGTTGAACCCAGTGATAAACATAAAATGATGATGATATTTTTCATAATATTCTCCTTAAATTGTTTGATTAAACTCTTGAGTTTCGGCCTACAATTTGTCGGTAGACGAACAAAATAACCATAGCGCCTATAACTGATGCAATGAAGCCTTGAGCTTCGCCGTGTGCATAAATACCTAAAACTTGTCCGCCCCAACCGGCCAGAAATGATCCAGCAATACCTAATATAATGGTGATTATAAAACCACCGGGATCGCGACCTGGCATTAAGAACTTTGCAAGTACTCCAATAAATAATCCAATAATTAATGTATAAATCATGATTTTAGTTTACCTTTCACGTTTTCAACAAAAGTCTCTTTTTGTTTTTGATAGGGAGCTAGAATTTTTTCTAACTTCTCTTGAAATTTTTCTTGTTCTTGACCGTATTTTTGCATCACAAGGCCAGAGATAGATTTAAAATCACCCTTAGTTTGTTCGATTTCATCAGAGGTGAGCTTTCCCCAAGTTTTTTGGATTTCGCCTTTAATCTCAAGCCATTGACCTTTGATAATATTTTCGTTGATAGACATTAGAATCCTCCTGTTAATAAAAAGGGCAAAAGATCAACTTTTGCCCGGTTCATAAAATTCATCATTAATATTTAATTGTTGGTCGGTGCTGGTGTAATCACAATATCGACACGACGATTTTGTGCGCGACCTTCTTTAGTTTTGTTTGAAGCAATTGGGTTTTTAAATCCATAACCTTGCGACTCGATAGTCACATTATTAAGCCCATTGGTTTTAAAATATCGGCTCACAGCACTGGCTCTGCTTTCAGAAATAGTTTTGTTGGTAGCCTCTTGTCCAATTGAATCTGTATGACCTTCAACAGTAATTTGTGAAGGGTTTAAAGATTTTGCAACTTCTAAAACTTTGGCTAGTAGTGGAAGTGAGTGCCCTGGTAAATCTGATTTTCCAGTGGCAAAAGTGATTTGCTTAAGACGAATCACCAAGTTTTCACCTTGTTGATAGGCTTCGGCCTCGTTTTTAGAAAACTGAGTCCTTGCATTTTCTATGGCTTTTTGCACACGAACCTGTTGATTGGATGTCGCAAGTTTAGCATCTTTAGCGTCATTGGCTGAAGAGAGACGATCATTTTTACGTTCCATAGCATTGAGAGAAGCAAAACTTTTTGCTGATTCGTCACTGAGATCAGTTTCTAAACCAGAAATTGTTTTTTTCTGTTTCACAAGTTTAAGGGCTACATTTTCTGCAAGATTGTTCCCATTTTCTTTGATAGTCATCATGACATTCTTAAGTAATAGGGCATCTTTACGAGCCTCAGTCACAGCTTTACTGTAGCCCGATGGATTTCTGACGTTCGTCGAAATCATAGACTCAGCTGTTTTCAAAGAAAGTTCTGCTTTTTTAAATGTAGTAGAAGCTTTATTTTTAGCTCCATCATTTTCAGCGCCATTAACAACGGCTTGAGTTTTACTGAGCTTCGAATAAATCACAGCACGTCTTTCTAGATCAACATACTGATTTTGAAGTTCAGATAAGGTTTCTGCTTTTGTTTGATTCAATTCATCAGCGATTTGACTGACATCTTGATCAAGCTCAGAAAAATCATCTTTGATCTCTGGAAAAGATCCTGCTCCGGCAGTCAATGCCATTTGTCGAGCTGCAAATAAGCCAGAAGCTTTATTTTCTCTTTTTCCGGCCGTTGTGTAGGCTTTATTAAGATAACCGCGACTCGTTCTTAATGAATCAAGGATGTCACTTTGTGAATCACTGTCTTGGACTTCGCTTTTAGCTTGATTAAGGTAGCTTTGACTTTTTTTGAATTCGTCTCTGGCAAGTACGTCGATATTTTTTGTAACAGCTTGGTTGATATCAGTATCAAGTTTTGCAATTTCATCTTTTGGATCAGCTGTAGATGGAATGTTGGCCATCTCTACACTCGAGCAGCCGATCAATGTGGCTAAAAAGCCTATGACTAAAAGTAATTTTAATGGTGTTTTTTTTAACAAAATTTATCCTTTGTTGAGTTTTTGTGAACTGTAGTTTGAATCATTTTCAATTCTAAGTTCGAAACCATGCTAGGCCTACATCAGATCAACTACAATACATCATTTGAAATGCTGTAATTATAACGTGATTCAAGTGCGCCGAGGGCTCTGCAATCATTTGGCTATTCATAATCAAGTCATAAGTTAAAGAACTTATAAAAACAAATCGAGATTAATTAAGATAATGAAGATATTGAGGTCAGACATTCTGTACTGATAAACTGCTTCTAATAAAAATCTATATATAGATATCAATTTTTTAATAAAAAATTCAATCCTCATTAAGATTCATAATATTTTGATAAGATACAAAATTGAATTTTAAATTGATAGAGAAGCTTTTTGTCAAAACTTAATAGGATTAGATTTTTAGATAAAAAAAGCCTTGTTACATATATGAAGTAACAAGGCTTTGTAGTTCTTTTTCAATGTACCCTTATTTTACGTCGAAGCGATCAAGCATCATGACTTTGTTCCAAGCACTCACAAAATCATTAAGAAATTTTTGCTTTCCATCTTGGGCAGCATAAACTTCAGCAATAGCGCGAAGTTCTGAATGTGATCCAAAAAGAAGATCAACTGGAGTCGCTGTCCATTTAAGAGCACCTGACTTTCTATCCAATCCTTCGTAGATTCCTTTGTTTTTTGCAGACTTCTGCCACTTTGTTGACATATCAAGCAGGTTCACAAAGAAATCGTTGCTCAGAGTTCCAGGTTTTGTTGTTAAAACACCGTGTTTAGATTCTGCAGAATTGGCATTCAGCGCGCGCAATCCACCCACGAGAACGGTCATTTCTGGCACACTTAAAGTCAGCAAGTTGGCTCGATCAACAAGCATTTGTGCGGGTGACATAATGTTTTCGCTACTCTCATAATAATTTCTAAAACCATCAGCTTGGGGCTCAAGAACTTTAAACGATTCAACATCGGTTTGCTCTTGGGTAGCATCCATTCGTCCAGCGGTAAAAGGAACTTTAACTTTTTCGCCAGCAAGCTCTGCAGCTTTCTCGATTCCAGCAGCACCACCTAAAACAATGGTATCGGCCAGAGAAACTTTTTTGCCCCAATAAAGAGACTTATTAAATTCAGTACGAATCTCTTCTAAACGGGCAATCACTTTTGCTGCTTCAGTTGGGTTATTCACTTTCCAATCTTTTTGTGGAGCTAATCGAAGGCGGGCACCATTGGCACCTCCGCGAAGATCTGTACCACGAAAAGAAGCTGCGGCGGCCCAAGCTGTACGAACAAGCTCACTGGGTGTTAAGCCCGACTTAAGAATCTCTTGTTTAAGACTATCGGCATTGCTGTCGGTGATCAGCTTATGGTCAAGTTCAGGAATTGGATCTTGCCAAATGAGATTCTCTTCAGGAACTTCGCTACCGATATAACGAGCGCGTGGGCCCATATCACGATGGGTGAGTTTAAACCAAGCTTTAGCAAAGGCCAATTCAAATTCTTTTGGATCTTCTTTAAATCGCAAAGCGATTTTTTTGTAGGCGGGATCCATTTTAAGAGCCAAATCAGTGGTAAACATAATAGGTTTATGTCTTTTATTTTTATCATGGGCATCAGGCACAAGATTTTTTGTAGCATCACCTTTAGGGACCCATTGAACAACACCGGCGGGACTTTTTGTTTTAACCCAATCAAAAGCAAAAAGGTTATCAAGGTACTGAGTGGTCCACTTTGTAGGGTTTGCAGTCCAAGCGCCTTCTAAACCACTGGTCGTGGCGTCATAGCCTTTACCAGTTCCACATTTATTCTTCCAGCCTTCGCCTTGCTCTTCAAGACCGGCGGCCGCAGGTTCTGGGCCAATACACTTATCAGGTTTGTGACGACCGTGGGCTTTACCAAAAGTATGTCCACCGGCGATGAGTGCTAAAGTTTCTTCGTCGTTCATGGCCATGCGACCAAAAGTTTCTCGGATGTCTTTTGCCGCGGCTAATGGATCAGGATTACCATTGGGTCCTTCGGGGTTAACATAAATCAAACCCATTTGTACAGCAGCTAAGGGCTTAGCTAATGTTCGGCCAGCTTTGTAGCGGATATCACCGGCTAAGAATTTTTTTTCAGGTCCCCAGTAAACAAGATCGGCTTCCCAATCATCGGCGCGTCCACCAGCAAAACCAAAGGTTTTAAATCCCATGGATTCTAAGGCGACATTACCTGTGAGAACCATAAGATCCGCCCAAGAGAGTTTTGCGCCATATTTTTGTTTGATCGGCCAAAGTAAACTTCAGGATTTATCAAGGTTAGCATTGTCGGGCCAACTGTTTAG
>CAYMBT010000019.1:6452-14345 GCA_964388755.1 uncultured Pseudobdellovibrionaceae bacterium
CTCAAATCTTTGCTGACCACCACCGGCTCCGCCGCGACCATCAGAGACTCGGTAAGTACCGGCACTATGCCAGGCCATACGAATAAAAAATGGACCATAATGACCCCAATCCGCAGGCCACCAGTCTTGTGATGTTTTCATTAATTTTTCGATATCTTGTTTCACAGCTTTGATATCAAGCTTTTTAAACTCTTCAACGTAATTAAATTTTTCGCCCAGTGGATTTGATTCGATTCCATGTTGACGAAGTGGTGAGAGATCAAGTCTTTCTGGCCACCAAAATTGGTTAGACATATTTGTGATGTCTGTGTTTCTGGCTTGAGCTTGATCACTTGTCAAAAGCCCTAACTGCCAACACAGAAAAACTGCGAGTAAGAATTTTATTTGGTTTATCTTTAACATAACTGACCCTTTTCAGATGGAGTTGCACATTAAGGGAAATGTATTTATTGAAATCCCTCACTTAAAAATTTGTAACTTAATACTACGTCACAGAAAAGTGGCCATCAATGCTTTTCGAGAAGTATACCTTGAAGTGAATGCGCCCTAACATGCAGCAAAATAACTTCAATTGATCTGTTCATAAATACGATTGAATACAGCGAAAAATAGTGTGCGATTATTAAAACAAGGGTAGTAGCAACTTATATGGTGAGGCGACAAAAACTATAATTAAACAGTATTGGTCAATCTTTTGGCCAGCTCCACCGAGCGCTCCACCAGCTCAAAGGATTGTTGGTGTAAGGGTTCACTGTTTTTAACATAGTCGGTGTTTTGCTCCATGTTTTCAGATGACCAACCTAAAGAATGGGCCACATACGAAAAAGGTGGTAGTACGTAACCAAGTCCGCTAAAAAAATTTGTCATTTGTCCGGCCACCGCTTGGATATTGTCCTGGCCACCAGTGATAATAAAAGCAGCCACTTTGTTTTTTATTAAAACTTTATTTTTCACTGTAATTTGGTTTTGAACACTGTTGAGTCGTTCTACCATTTTATAATAAAGCGAACTGGCACTTCCCCAACGAATCGGAGTTGAGACTATAACCACATCCGCCCAGTGAACCAAGCTTTCGTAGACTTGAATCATTTCATCTTTTGGATCCATCTTTGTGATTGAACAAGGCCAAGTGCATGCCCTTTCGGCTTTAGAATAAAAACCTTCACAGTTTCTAAAGTTAAGGTCGTTGAGAGAAATGATTTTTGTTTCAACATCCAGTTTTTCTTTAGCATGGGTCAGAGCCGAACTTAATAGCTCTTCAGAGGTTGAAAAACGAGGGTGCAATCTATCCATAGCTGTTGTTGATAATCCAAGAACTCTGATTTTACCAATGGCGCGAACGGGCTCACGTCCTAAATCAGAGCCTTTATTGTAACGAGCTTGCTCTTGGGGCCGCTCTTCATCCAGGTTGATGTAAAGAGTGTCGCTCTCAATTTTTAAAGGATAACTTGAAACTCGACCTCCGTGTGAGGACAGAGGTTCGCTCGTCTCGTTAAGAGCCTCGCCGGTTTTTGAGTTAAATTGCCAATAGTGCCACGGGCATTCAATGCAGCCTTTTTTAAGACGACCTTTTGAAAGTGGACCGCCCATGTGATTGCATTTATTTTTAAGAGCACCGAATTGACCCTCATAATAACTCAGAACTATCTTTTTATCATGAATAACCCATTCTTTTAAAAAGTCAGAGGATTCAAGTTCACGAAGAATTTCTTGGACTGGGCCTATGTTAATCCAAGAATTTAATTCTGTTTTATTGTTCACTGAGCCGCCCGAAAAGAGGTTTTCATAACAAAAAATAAACTTAAGGCTATCGTCATGGGCAAAGTCTAATTAATTTTATTTTAATTTTCATTAAAAAAGTGCTCGTCGACCCATAAATTAAAAGTATTGAGAAAATTTAACTATTTTTCTGAATCCCCACGTGGACCGACCAATTGGATTTTTTGACTTTCTGTTTTCCAGCTTCCGTTTTGTCCAAAGCGAAAAAAGACTTCAATCTGCGGCAAAGCTTTGTTTTCAAAATCTTCTATTTGGATGAAAAAAGGTCTATGAACAGACTCGTTGGGTAAAAGGGTTCCTTGAATCATGGGTGGGGACATTTTAACAGCCGAGGTCTTTAAGCTCACTTCGTAGTCCATTTTTTTAAGACTTGGGTTTTTGAGATGGATTCGATAATTGTTAAGCAAAACATTACTACTCACAACGTAGGGACGCTGTCCTTGACGAAGAATAGAATAATAAAAACTTTGGTGATTAAAAACAGTATAGGCGAGTCCTAAAACCATTGAAATAAGAATGATAAAGTAAAAAACAAGACGGGGTCTGAATTTTTGTTTTTGTACCCCCTGATCAAGGTCGTTTTGAGAGGCATATCGTATGAGCCCTTTGGGACGATCAATTTTCTCCATGACCTCGTCACAGGCATCAATACAGGCTGTGCAAGCAATGCACTCAAGTTGCAAGCCATCACGAATATCAATTCCTGTGGGGCAGACAGAGACACATTTGTAACAATCGACACAATCGCCCTTTTTTAGACTTAGATCGCTTGTTTTGTGCCCACGGGGTTCGCCTCGGTTATAATCATAGGTGACTGTCAGTGATTTGGTATCCATGAGCACGGATTGAAAACGTCCGTAAGGACACATGATGATGCAAAATTGCTCGCGAAACCATGCGAAGTCAAAAAGGATAAGGCCAGCCAAAGTGAACACGAATAAAAAGACGGTCCAGCTCTCGCGTGGGGGCTGAGACATCATTTCTAAAAGTTTCTCCCAACTGACAAAATAAGCGATAAAGGTATGGGACAAGCCTAAAGAGATGAGGACAAACAAAACCCATTTGATAGTTATTTTAATAAAGTTTTTCATTTGCAAAGGATTTTTGTAGCAGTTCAGTTGCTCGCTCCTTTGACCAATGACCCAACTTTCAATCCTGCGAAAAACTTGCTCGATAAAAACAGTTTGTGGGCAAGCCCAACCACACCAAACCCTACCCCAAAGAGCCGTGGCCACAATCAAAGAGAAACCTAAAATCCCAAGCACAAAAAATAAAAGAGGGGCATCATGGGCGCCAAAGACATGACCAAAAAAAATAAACTGACGATGAAGGATATCAAATAAAAAAAGTGGCTGACCATTAAATCTTAACCACGGGGTGAGAACAAAGATCAGTAAAAGAAAAATATGAAATATTGTTTTTCGATTTTTCCAAGGGCCACGGACTTGGGTTGGAATAATCCAAATCCTTGAACCATCTTGGTCTGTGCTGGCAAGACGATCTTTTGGAAGATGCCTGGGGTCTAATGTCGTCACTGTGAGATCTTATCTCCTTGGGGGGCTTTACCGTCAGCAACATTGAGGCCTTTTAGACTTTCAACAAAACTAACAAGGGATTTGATTTCATGGGGGCGAAGAACCTCTTCCCAGGCGGGCATTCCTTTATCCAGTATCCCAGTTTTAATCACCAAAGTAATTGCATCTGTAGTATGGCCATGGATCCAATAATCATCAGTCAGATTAGGCCCAATAGAGCCCCCACCGTTTTCGAGGTGGCAAGAGGCGCAATAGCTTTGATAGATTTTTTTGCCACTGGCGATCACAAGCTCTGGACTTTGTGCTTCAGGGGATTGATCTGAAGCTTCAGCCGACTTTCGCTGTTGTTCGATCTGGGTCATGGCCGCTTGAAGCTCTTGATCAAGATTGGGCCCATCTTCAGTAAAGCTATAATGAATCCAGTAAATGAATGAAAAGATAATGGCACCAAAAAACGTCCATAACCACCAAAGAGGTAAGTTATTATCTAATTCTTGTATCCCATCATATTCATGGTCGAGCAGTTTATCATTTTCGTCGTTTGACATGGTTAACCTCATCATCATGCAGTGGAAGTTGGCTTAACAAATTAAAAACTTCTTTTTTCTCATAAAAATAAACCCGATAAATCAAAAAAAGAAATGAAGAAAAAAATAATACTAATGCCAGTAAAGTCATATGAGAGTCGGTAAAGTATTGCAGCGCGATTTGTTTCATATTTACTCTCCTTTTTCTGGTGAAAGTTTGATGTTGCTTAGTGCTGACTCATTGTCTTTGGCTTTTTGACCTAAGGCTTGAAGATAGGCGATCATGGCAATAATTTGTCGATCGCGTTTGATCTCAATGCCTTCGGCCTTAAGATCTTCGACAATCAAATCTGCTTGATTTTCTGCCCAACGATCGGCTTCGGCCACTTGAGAATCGGTATAGGGCACACCTAATCTTTTAAGGACAGATAATTTTTTACGAAGCGAGTAATAGTCTACTTTTTTAGTCAGCAGCCACGAGTATCTTGGCATGATTGATTGTTCGACCATCGAGCGTGGATCATCCATATGTCGGTAGTGCCAAAGGTTAGGATACTTCTTACCGATTCTTGATAGGTCAGGGCCTGTTCTTTTTGAACCCCATTGAAAAGGTCGGTCATACATCGATTCCCCAATGGTAGAGGCCGCACCAAAGCGTAAAACATCAGATGGATGTTTTCGTATCATCTGAGAGTGACAAGTGTAACAACCTTCTTGCACATACAAATCACGCCCGGCTTGCTCAAGAGCTGTAAAAGGATGTACAGCTTCGGATTGAGGAACATACTTATGGATGAAAAGTGTTGGCCAAATTTCAATGACTGATCCTACAAGGACCGCAACAAAAGCAAGAACAGTGAATAACCCCACATAGCCTTCTAGTTTTCTATGAAGTCCTTCGTTCTGAGCTTTATGGGCTTCTTGTTTAACCACAATCTGGACAACTTCATCAGCCTTCATGGGGTCAGCCAGTTGAATGGTTTTAATAATATTATAAACAGCGATAAAGTACCCAATGATATAAAGAAGTCCACCAAATACGCGAACCCAATATAAAGGAACAATTTTAGTTACAGTCTCAACAAAGTCGGGATAAACAAGGTAGCCACTGGCGTCCATAGCTTTCCACATCAAACCTTGGGTAATTCCAGCCGTACCCATAGAGATGTAATAAATCAAAATGCCCGAGAGACCGAACCAAAAATGGTAGTTCATCAAGCTTTTGCTATACATTTCTTTGCCCCACATTTTGGGGATCAAATAATAAATCATTCCAAAAGTTAAAAAACCATTCCATCCCAATGCACCACTATGGACATGGGCAATGATCCAGTCGGTGTAATGCCCTAAAAGGCTCACGGATTTAATAGAAAGCAAAGGGCCTTCAAAGGTTGCCATTCCATAAAAGGTAATGGCTGTGACCATAAACTTTATAATGGGTTCTGTTCGCAAAAGATGCCAGGCACCACGCAATGTCAGTAATCCATTGATCATTCCGCCCCAGCTCGGTGCCCAAAGCATCAAACTAAAAATCATACCTAGAGTTTGTGCCCAATCAGGAAGAGCGGTGTAAAGAAGATGATGGGGGCCCGCCCAAATATAAATAAAAACCAGAGACCAAAAATGGATAATGGATAGTCGGTAAGAATAAATAGGCCTTTGAGCCACTTTAGGTAAATAATAATACATCAAACCTAAAAATGGAGTGGTTAAAAAGAAAGCCACCGCATTGTGACCGTACCACCACTGCACCAAGGCATCTTGCACTCCAGAGAAGACGGGATAACTTTGCAAAAAACTCACTGGGATTTCGAGGGAATTGATAATATGTAAAATGGCGACTGTTATTATAGTGGCGATGTAAAACCACAAAGCGACGTAGATATGTTTTTCTCGACGTCGAGCCAAAGTGCCAAAAAAGTTCACAGCAAATACAACCCAAATGACCGTGATCGCAATATCAATAGGCCATTCCAGTTCAGCGTACTCTTTGCTTTGCGAAAATCCTAAGGGCAGAGTTATTGCTGCAGAGACTATGATCGCTTGCCAGCCCCAAAAATGGATCCAACTTAAAAGATCAGAAAACATTCTGGTTTTTAATAGTCGTTGGCTAGAGTGATAAATGCCAGCGTATATCGCGTTACCCGCAAATGCAAAAATAGCCGCGTTGGTATGAAGAGGCCTGAGTCGACCAAAGGTGAACCACTCAAGGTTCATATTTGCAGGCCACCATGCGAGTTGTATAGCTGCGATCAAGCCAAAGAGAAAAGCTGCTCCACCCCAGATCAGGGTCGCCATCATAAAGTAGATTACGATCTTGTTGTCGTAGCGAACTTCGAGGGTTTCATTACTATTCATTGTTTTTCATCCTTATTGTTAACAGTTTTATGTTCATCATCTTCTAAAATGGACCAGGGGGCTGTGTCTAAAGAGCTCATTTGGTTTGAATTGACGGCCCAAAAAAAGATCATCAAAAAACCAATGGAAAATCCTAAAGAAAGGATCACGAGTATATAAAGAATCTCCATCACAGTCTCCTCAGGCTTAATGTCACAAGACTCAACACAGTCAAAGAGCTTATGGGCATTAAGATGGCTGCAACGACCGGGGTAATAAATCCCGCAGCGGCCAGCGCAACACAAAGCACATTGTATATAAAAGTCAGGATCATTAAATTTCTTTCTGTTTGATCCACACGTTTTGCTAAATCAAAAACTTTGTCAACGATTTGTAAGTCTCCGCGGGTCATGCTGATGTCAGCCAAATTTATATTGTTTTCTAAGGCTCCGGGCATGCAAAGGCTGAGATGGGATGATTGCATGGCGGCGATATCATTGATGCCGTCACCGACCATCATGGCTTTATCACCCAGTTGATTAATAAAAGCTTCTTTAGTTTCGGGTTTCGCTTTAGCTAAAAATTCGCCGCGGTGATTGAGGGGAATTTTGTCAAATAAAGGCAAGACTTGTTCGGGGCTATCACCCGAAAGAATAGAAATTTTTAAATCTCGGTTCGCTAATTTTTTAAAAAGGGGGATTAAATCTTTTTTGACATCAGTAGAAAGTTTAAGATCAGTAAGAAGTTTTCCATCTTTAATTACGCTAATGCGCTTGTCGTTTGGTAAGCTTTTGGGGCTTGATTGAATTTGCCAAAATTCGTTATTGATAGAACCTTCAATGCCAAGTCCAGGAATATAGCGAAAATTTTCAACTTCAAGCTGTGAAGTTTGATCGGTCATCAAATTTTGAAAGCCGCGAGAGATGGGATGATCGATCGCGGACTCTAAAGATAAAATTCGGGTTTGATCTTTTTGAGTTAAAGCGAGCCATTCTGTGGGGTCGATTTCAACACGGCCTTGGGTCAAGGTCCCTGTTTTATCAAAACAGATATGATTCAGGTTTTTAATTTTTTTAAGAACTTGGGGATTTTTTAAGACCAGTCCATTTTTGATAGCCAGTAGACCTGAAAAGCTTCTGATCAAAGGAATTCCAAAACTCACTGCACAAGGACAGGCCACGATGACAATGGCAAACGCACGGTAAAATCCCACGGTCAATTGACCGGAAAAGGCAAAGTATAAAAAAGTGAATAGTGCTGAAGTCACAACGAAAGCAGTAAAACGACTGACCCAGAAAAAAGACTCTTCTTGATCGTTTCTTAAGCTGAGCAATGCTTTTTGGATCAGCTGTCCCACACGAGTGTGGCGTGAGGACTGCAAGGTCTCGATCTTGACCTCTGATGCGCAAAGCAAAGTCCCTGCGAAAATAGTATCACCCTTTTTAAAAACCACCGGGCTCGCTTCGCCAGTCAGCACCGATGTATCAACTATAGCTTCTGACGAAATTAAGGTTCCATCAACGGGGATTGTTTCTCCTCGCAAAACATGAATCACGTCGCCCTTTGAAATAGAATCTAAAGAGACAAGTTGTGATAGGCCATCTTTAAATCTTCGCGCCTGATAGACTCCAGGAATAAAATGAACAATATTTTTTTGATAAATACGGCTGACATAGCGACTTAAAACACAGCGGCTGGCTAAAATTAAAAATGTC
>CAYMBT010000019.1:14355-21482 GCA_964388755.1 uncultured Pseudobdellovibrionaceae bacterium
ACCATCCTTTTTTTGCAAAAGGGATACGATGCTTAAAATAAATCCTGTTCCAAGAGCAAGACCAATGGGAAGATCTAAATTAAAGCGGCGGTATTTGAGACCTTGCCAAAAACCACGCCATATGGGTTGGGCACTATAGACAAGACACGGTATAACCAATCCAAGACTGAGTTTATGAAAAAAAGCAGTGAAGGCGGCATCGGCCCCCAGATAAATTGCAATTGAAAAGAGCATGATATTGCCGGCACAAACACCGGCCACAGCCAGGCGCTTAAGCTCGGCTTTATACTCGTCGCTGGGGTGATCGATTTTCTGGTCTTTTGAAAGTGGAATTGTGCTAAACCCAAGACTATTGATGATTTCTAAGGTTTCTGGGAACGCGTCAGGATTGAGGCTCCAAAGACTCAGGCGCTCGCCACCGGTTTCAAATTGGTAGTGTGCCATGTCTGATTTTTTATTGATTTCGTTTTCTATTTTATAGACACAGTGTCCGCAGCGAACACCCTTAATAAAGAGATCCAAACGCCAATGGGGATTTACGTGTTGCAAATAGGGTCTTAACGACTCTTTAGAGAAGGGGATGGCAGAGCTCATAGCACAACCTTTAAAAGCAAACAGAGTACCAAACGAAAGGTTAAAATCAAGGATTTGAGCTTAAAGTTGTGACATTTTACCTCAAAACAATGACAAACATTCCAACTTTTAATCCAAAATTAATATTTCATCTATGAATCCATTTTGATTGGAATCTTTAGGTACATAGTCCCGTTATCTTCGGGCTGGGGCATGCGACCAGCGTCAATATTCAGTTGAACACTGGGTAGAAGCAAGCGTGGTGCAGCAAGTTGTTTATCTCGTTTATTGCGAAACTCAATAAATTGCTCGCGAGTGGTTAGTGAATTGAGATGGATATTAAAGTTTTTCTCTTCACCAATGGTGGTTTCAAATTTAAGATCTCGGTTATTAGGCATATAATCATGTCCCACAAAAACTCGATAATGTTCAGGAAGCTTGTAAAGCTTTTCTTGAACAGAGGTGTAAAGATCATCAGCACTTCCGGCCGGGAAATCACAGCGACCAGTCCCATAATCGGGCATAAAAAGTGCGTCGCCTGTAAAAACGGCATCACCAATAACGTATGTGGCACAGGCTGGAGTATGGCCTGGAGTATAGATGGTATCAATCTCAAGAGTACCAGCCCTTATGATTTCACCTTCATTGATCAATTGATCAAATTGGCTTCCGTCGGTTTTAAAATCTTTAGGGAGATTAAAAACGTTTTTAAAAACCTCTTGAACAGCTGTGATTTTTGCTCCTATAGCAATTTTTGCTTTTGGCCAATGTTGTTTTAAGATTTGCGAGCCACTGACATGATCTGCATGGGCATGGGTTTCAAGGATGTAGTGGATATTGAGATCTAAGTCCTTTACAAAAGTCAGTACTAAACCAATAGACTCTGTGGACATTTTCGAGGAGGCCGGGTCGTAGTTCCAAACTGGGTCAATAATGACAGCATCTTTACTTTGCTTGTCAAAAACCACATAAGTCAGTGTCCATGTTTGGGGATCAAAAAAAGTTTTTACACTAGGCTTCATAGGGACTCCTTTTTAAAAAATATATAACCATCCTATTATAAATGAGCAAATCCAATTATGGGCCAGAACATATTTAAAAAAAAGATTCAAAGGTAGAAAACTTGAAGCAGTGGCCAATCCTAAGGATTTGTTAGTTTTTTGCTTTTTTGGTAGTCATTTTTTTGTGTAACACATATATGTTGTGAATCTATTAAAAAAGCTTTAGTTTTAGATTATATGTTTGATAAATTATGGCTTAACTTGCCCGCCGATATTCAAAGTGAGTTCAATAAAAGTTCGCGAATGATCACAAAAAAACGTGGTGAGTTTATATACCGTCAAGGTGATACCCCAGATGGTCTTTATTTTATCGAAAAAGGTCTGATTGGACTTTTGTTGATTGGCGCCTCGTCTGGTAAAGAGCACTTACTGAGATTTTTCAGAGAGGGTGAATTTTTTGGACATCGTTCACTGTTTGCAGGTGAAGGATATCATGGCTCGACCGTATGTCTTGAAGCCTCATCGATTAAAGTGGTCCCCAAATCAGTGGTGTTGATGGCCCTTGATCGCCACCCCATTCTTTATAAAGAACTGACATATGTCCTGTCTAAACAATTGCGACGCTGTGAAGTCCAACATGTGATGATTTTAGAAAACCAAATACTGGCCAGAACTGCGCTGGCCTTAGTTTATTTAAAAGATCTTCATCCCGAGCATATGTGGACCAGGCAAGAGATTGCTAATTTTTGTGCCAGCACCACATCTACAATTATAAAAGCTATGGCTGAAATCGAGGCCTTGGGTCTTATCAAGCAAGAAGGTCGAAAAATTGAAATCCTGGATCGTGAAGGTCTGATTAATTTACAAGACAGTGAACATCATTAATTGATTTTATGTTCTAGCACATCATTGATATTCTTGATTTTTGCTAATCTGTATTCATGTTGGATCAAAAAAAGATTACAAAATTAAATTGTAAACAAATCTATTCACTATGGTGTACAGAACCTGAACTTATAAGCATTCTTGATCTAAGGTCTCAGGCTGAGTTTAAACAGTTTCATATTCCTGGGGCCATAAGTGTAAAGACCGATGATCTTTTTTTTACCCTATCTCAACTTGGAAATAAATTGGGTGTTATTATTGCCAACGAAGAAATCACATCTCGTTTGGCTGTAGACTTAAAAGAATATATCAATTTAGTTTTTGTTGCTGATATCTCAAACTGGGTCAATTATGGGTATCCACTGGCGGGCTCAGCCATCGAAAATATCAAGAATCAATGGTCACAAAACACTGATGTCATGAGTGATAAAATTATACTTTATCATTTAGATCATCCAAAATTCGAAACAACAACCTATATTATCGCTGATCCCGTATCAAAAGAAGCTGCTATTATTGATTCTATTTTTGAAAATGTTGAGCATGATTTAAATCTGATCAAGCAAAGTGAATTGAGATTAAGGTATGTGCTGGCCACCGAAAATGATTCTGGCCATTTTGGTGCCGCTCTTGAAATGAGAAAAAAAACTCAGGCCAAGATTGCACTCAGTATCAATTCTGCAATGACAGGTATTGATATTAGCCTTGAAGATGGTCAGATTCTTTTTTTAGGGGATAAAAAAATACATGTCATATCGAATTATAAAAAGACAAATACATCTTTGAGTTATTATTTCGAGGGACGTTTGTTTATAGGCCGTTCTGATTGTTTCGCAAGTGTGGACTTGCAAAAAGATTTGTCAATGAAAAGTCAAATTTTAAAACTACCCAAAGAGACCCTTGTTTTCTCGCGACAAAGTGATAAGGTTTTAATGCCCTCAACAATACTACAAGAAGAACAAAAAAGGCTTATTCGCGAAAGCTCCCGTGGTTTTAATAATTCAACGCCAATAAAAAATAATTCTAAAAACCTAAAGGATGGATGAAATGGTTAAAACAATACTGAATGATAAAAACTCTCAAGTTCTAGAGCCTAAAATTGTTAATGGCGTGCCTGAAGTCACAGTACAAAGCATCTATAAACACTTAGGCCAAATTCGACTGATTGATGTGCGCAGACCTGATGAGTTTTATGGTGAGATGGGACACATACACGGTGCAGAGCTTGTTACTTTAGGTGAAGACTTAAAAAATTTTTTAAACAATGGGGACCGCGAGCAAGAAATTGTGTTTGTTTGTCGCAGTGGTGCCCGCTCAGGACAAGCGACTGATACCAGCGTGCTGATGGGTTATAAAAAAACAGCCAACTTAGTGGGTGGAATGCTTTTATGGAATCAATTAAAATTACCCATAGAAAAATAAAATTATAGATCAGCTTAATTACGAGGAGAAAAATTAAATGAATAGCGAATGGATTAATGCAGGAATAGGTGGGATTTTGATCGGCATCTCCGTTTCTTTGATGTTGCTTTGGAACGGGCGAGTCACTGGGATCAGCGGAATCATTAACGGAGTACTGACTCCTGAAAAAGATGATACACAATGGCGAGTTTTATTTATTCTAGGACTTCTTTTAGGAGGTCTTTTAATCGGTAACTTAAAGCCAGATGCATTTATTAACACCATTCAATCCTCAGATTGGACATTGGTGATTGCAGGCCTTTTTGTGGGATTTGGAACTATCATGGGCAGTGGTTGTACGAGTGGACATGGTGTTTGTGGAATCAGTCGACTTTCACCACGCTCTATTTTAGCAACTTTGGCATTTATGATCGCAGGTATTTTGGCGGTTGTGATCTTTAGAAATTTGGGGGTGATCTCATGAAATTTAAAAATGGTTTAGCGTCTCTTGTTGTTGGTTTCATTTTCGGTATTGGTCTTGTGATCTCTGGCATGACCCAACCTGCAAAAGTCATAGGATTTCTGGATCTATTTGGAAATTGGGATCCATCGTTGATCTTTGTGATGGGGGGTTCGATTCTTGTCCATTCGATCACTTATCAATTGATCCGAAAACGCCCCAGCCCCTTGTTGAGTCCCCATTGGCATGTTCCAACAAAATCAGAAATTACGCCTTCACTCATGATCGGTTCGACTCTTTTTGGAATTGGTTGGGGTTTAGGCGGTTATTGTCCAGGACCTGCGGTCACTTCTTTAATGAGTTTTAGTCATCGTCCTTTGATATTTGTGATCAGTATGCTTGTTGGAATGTTTTTGTTTAAGGTGATTGATAAACAATTTAATATAAAAAGGTAGAGCCATGGAAATCTTAGGATATATAGCAGCTATAATAATGGGTTTGTCTCTGGGCATAATCGGAGGTGGTGGCTCGATTCTCACAGTGCCCATTCTGGTTTATCTTTTTTCTGTAGAACCAGTAATGGCTACAGCTTATTCGCTTTTTATTGTAGGCTTGACTTCTCTTGTTGGGGGATTATTTTATTTAAAAAAAGGTGAAGTGGATATTAAAACAGGTCTCATCTTTGCCACCCCAAGTTTTGTTGGTGTTTATGTGACGAGAGCCTTTATTGTACCTCAATTGCCTGATCCAATCTTTACACTGGGAACATTGATAGTATCTAAACCACTTTTCATCATGGTTATTTTTGCAATCCTTATGGTCATTGCATCTTTCTCAATGATCAAAAATAAAAAAGATAGACCAATTAAAAAAGCACAACTCTCAAATTCAAAACGTTACCTTCTTATTGGTCTAGAGGGTCTCGTCGTCGGTGGAGTCACTGGTTTGGTGGGCGCTGGTGGTGGATTTTTAATCATACCTGCACTTGTGATCATTGTTGGTTTACCAATGAAAATAGCTGTCGGCACATCCTTATTGATTATTGCTGCAAAGTCTTTGCTGGGTTTTTTGGGCGATTTGCAACAACAAGTGACTTTGGATTGGACCTTGCTAATTTCATTATCAGCAATTGCTGTTATTGGTTTATTTATAGGTGTATCTTTATCAAATAAAGTTTCAGAACAAAGTTTAAAAAAGGGTTTTGGATGGTTTGTCTTAATCATGGGATCCATGATTCTGCTGGATCAGTTGGTCAGACTTTAATTTTTTTGATTCGTGACTTTTAAAAGGTACTCTAATCCCCCTTCAATGGCAGCAACCTGGGCTTTAATACATATTGTCGGTGTTGCTTTGGGACTATCGGGATAGACCTCTGTTGTCGTGGTGTAGGTCGCATCAGAAAGACCAGCGCAAAGATTAAGTTTCTTTACGTCGTAATTGATGACACCCTCTTGTTCAATGGGTACCCCGATGATTTGTCCTTCACGATCACTGGGCGCAATGTGTGTGACCCTTCTCACTGAATCTATAATCGATTTTTGAAATTCAGGCACAGGGTTTTCAGAGTTCCCAACCAAGTAAAAGCCATCGGGTATCTCCCAAAGCTTTTGAGGCACACCATCTCGCTGTTCAAGGGCCGGGCGAAAAACTGTATTGTCGGTGTCTGTCGTTTCGTGAAGATCAAAGTGTGCAAATGGTTTTAAATTTAATTTTAATAGGGCCTTTAATAAAAGATCACACTCTTCAGCAGGAGAATCTTTATAAAAAGATCGATTAGGATCAATGGCATTAAGGTTCCAACGATTAATAGTTTCATAACCCCATGGGCTGATACAGGGGCTACATACAAAATTAAAGTGATTGATATATTTTGAGGCCGCACTTTCAAAAAATCCTAAAGCCCCATGGACTCCGCTGGTTTCGTACCCATGCACTCCACCCGTGATCAGAATTGTTTTTTTTTGAGCATCAAAGTTTTTTGATTCAATAAGAAACAAGGGGTATCGGTCGGGATCATAAGAAAGAGCGCCATACTGACTGATTTTAAAGTGAGTTGAAAGTTTATTAATGATGCTTACAACTTCGTCTTTATAGGATCTTTTAATAATTTGTTGTTTGCGCCATGTTTCAACTTCGGATGGTCCCCATTTCATAAAATCTGTCCATTGTTAGAATTAATATAAATACATCCTTCATCTCTTGAGGTGCCTAAAATGACCAATACTTTATCTTGGTTATCCATATTTATGAACTACCACTTTATAAGCCATTGGACAAGATGCCAATATGGCAGTCATTGGCTCAGGTGGGTTTTAATATTTTGAACAAATTGCAGATTCAATGATTTCGACCCAATAAACCTGAAAAAAAATCTAAAAAGCAAAACTTGTTGAGGTGAGCTTGGCAAAGTTAACTCTACACATTAATATTGTTTTTGGAGATCAAAGATGACTGAGAGTCAAAAACCAAATTATGACAAGCGTATGCCCATTTTTTTTATTGGTCATGGTTCACCTATGAACGCCATTGAGACTAATCCTTATACTGAGATGCTGAGAAAGCTGGGTGAAAAGATTGAAAAGCCTAAAGTGATTTTAGTGATCTCTGCACACTGGATGACCGAGGGCACTTGGGTCTTAGGAATGAAACAACCAAAAACAATTCATGATTTCTTTGGTTTTCCCCAAGAACTCTTTGATGTTCAATATCCTGCTATTGGCAGTCCAGAGATGGCTCAATTTATTGAAAGCCATATTAAAGATCCAAAAATTAACATTGATACTGAAAAGTGGGGGATTGATCACGGT
>CAYMBT010000020.1:0-21156 GCA_964388755.1 uncultured Pseudobdellovibrionaceae bacterium
CAAAGGTGAAGCGCAACTTGTGAAAGTGGCAATCAGCTGGGGTTATGTTGAAGTGACACCACTTGGGGTCAACATTTTAGCTGAAACAGCTGAGCTTAAAGGCGAGATTGATTTGGCGAGGGCTAAATCAGCCTTTAAAAAGTCAGAAGAGTTTTTGAATCGTTTAGATGTTACGCCTGAAGAAATTAGCAAATACAACCATAAGCGAAAAAGAGCCGAAGCACGTATTGAAGTCGGGCAAGCTTAAAAAAATCATTTTTTAAATTGGGGGGTTAACTTATCAATGCTCTCCCCCAACTATTTTGAAACCCAAAAAACATTTAAATTAAAAGCAAAAAATCTAGCTTACTCTTGTGATGTTATAGTTGATGGCGTTCAGAGAGGCGATGAACTTATTTTCACAGCTAAGGGTACGGTTCGCTTTGCTATTATCAAGTCCAATATCGAGATTCAATCACTTTATAAAATATCGACAAAAGAAATGAGACTTGAAAACTATCAAGTTAATATCCCGCAAAAAAACTGGCACGAAATCTATCAAAGGGATCAAGATCAAGCTTTGTTTGAATACTCCACCGCCAGTGCTCGTAACAGAATCGATGTTGAGAATAAAAATATTGTGGACCCGCTTTACTTTATTTTTGAATGTTTATCGCCTAATGCCCTATTGAAAAATGAAAAACCAAATTATCTTTTTGCCAGTTCAAAAGTTAAAAAAGTGGAAAGTGATAGATCGCGAGAAGGCACCAAAGTTTTGATTGATGGTTTGCCTAAAGTTGAAATCATAAGACATGAAAACAAAACTCAAATTATCTTTTTGCCCTTAAAAATCAAAATGGATATTGAGCTTGTCAGTTTTTAGGAATCAATCAATTAAAGATCTTGTGTTGAATTGATTTCTTCTTCATTTCGCGCCGGCTTGCGAGCATCGTTGCTCGGAGCTTCTTTAAGATAGTGGGCTACAAAACCACCCAATTGTGGATGATTAGAATGAACATGTATAACCATTTTAAAATCTTTTTGATTTTTAAGGACCAAATGTTTACTGGAATTAATCACTACGATCCGATTTCTTAACTCTTCAGGGGCTAAGTTTAAAAGAGCCTCAGTTTGAGCGCCGCTGACGTGAAATATAATTTGATCTTTCTTTGAAACCCTTGACCAGCTTTTAAAATCTTTAAGATGAAACCCGCGAGACTTTCTTTTTTGTTTAAAGGCAGAAAGAAATTGCCAAGAGTAACTATAAACACTCATGGGACCATCGTTGATATCTGGTGGTAAAATTTGATTTTTAAAGACCTCATGAAATATTTTGTCATAGGTTTTTTTAAGAGGAATTCGAGCCAGCTGAACTTTTAGGGGTTCTTGGGCGGCTGATTTAAAAAACTGCTTTTTATATTTTATCAGCCTCTCAAGGCTTTCATTGATGCGAGCCGTACTGATTTTCCCCTCGCGAACAGCAGCAACAACAGCTTTAATGGCTCGTTTCTGATTGTTATGATTCCAGCCCACCATCACTAAATCATTGCCGGCGGCAACGGCTTGTACGGCGCGCCTTTCAATAGAAAGCCCACCGTCTGTTGCTCCACCCATTTGTACATCATCAGTAAGAACAATGCCGTCAAAGCCCACACCTTTTCTAAGAACATTTTTTAAAAGTGTTTCAGAGAAGCTGGCTGGTTTTTTGCTGGGATCAATCAAAGGATAAGACACGTGGGATGCCATAATTGCAAAGGGTATGCGGTGATTTTGTAATTCTTTGTAGGGAGAGAGATCATTAAAAATAAGTTCTGTCAGAGTGATTTGTTTATAAGGTGTTTTGAGGTGAGAGTCTGTTTGGACTCCACCGTGACCTGGAAAATGATTTGCTGTAGGTAGCACTCCGGCATCAACGAGTCCGCGAGCAAAAGCCGAGGACATACTGTTAACAACTTCTTTTTTGTGACCAAAAGAGCGGTTACCTAAAAAGTCACTAACCCCAAGGCTTGAGATATCTACAACAGGCGCAAGGTTCATATTAAACCCCAGTGTTGATAAAAGGCGACCGGTCACATAACCGGTTTCTTGCACTAAACCTAAGTTGTCGGTCAAAGCTAATGTTCTAGCACTTGGCAGAGAGGGGGATGTTTTGATTCGAATGACATCGCCTCCCTCTTGATCCACTGCAATCAGCAAAGGAAGCCCAGTTCTTTGAATAGAGTCTTTTTGAGCTTTTTGATTTAGCTCTTTGATTTGATGAAGAGTTTTAATGTTGCGACCAAAAATAATGACAGCTCCAGGAGAAAGTTCATGGATTTGTTTTTTAAGAGATTGGTTATAGTCGGCACCCAAAAATCCAAAAATAAAAAGTTGTCCCACTTTTTTTTCTAGAGACATTTTGTCGATGAGTTCTGCAGTGGGGGTCTCTGGATCAAAACCAAATGACAGCGACGAAGTAAGAATAAACAGTAGAACTAAAAATTGATGCATCCATTCTATTTTATACTGATTATAGTTAAAATAACCATGTCGGTATTTTGTCTGGGACTTAAGTCGACGATAGAAACATATTGAATTTAAATATGAGAAAACCCACACGGTTTCGATGGGTTTGTTTGTTAGAGTGATAAGCCTAACAAAGCTTAAGAAGTTGAGTGACCTCTTCAAAGACTCGGGGCCATGTGATCTCTTTCATTCTGACTTTAAGCCGGTTGTCCGGTGTGATGCTGTATTTTTTATTGGACTGAGTGGCAAGATTGATCACAGTTTTTGTGGTGAGTGGTGTGTGGTCTGTAAAACTTAAGACCAAACTTTCTGGACCACTTGAAATGTCTTTAACACCAAGATCAATACACAATCTTCGGATCAGCATGAGTCCCAGAAGATTGACTACCTCTTCGGGTGGTTTGCCAAATTGGTCTTTCAGCTCATCTTCAAGCTTATCGATATCATCAGCTGATTTAATTTGGGTGAGGGCTCTGTAGTAAGAAAGTCTGATTCGTATATTAGAAATATAACTATTGGGGATAAAGGCTTTGATTTTAAGATTAATATCGGGCTCTACAGAATCAAAAAGCTTTTCGCCTTTGGCCTCTTGGATGGCTTCTTCAAGTAGCTCCATATAAAATTCATAACCAAGATTATCGATAAGGCCGGATTGCTCTTCACCGAGCAAGGTTCCCGCTCCACGAAGTTCGAGATCATACTGGGCGATTTGCATACCGCTTCCTAGAGCTGTATTTTCTTGAATGACTTTAAGACGCTCTTTAGAAATATCAGTGAGTTTTTTATTGGGTTCGGTCAGCAAATAACAGTAAGCACGGCGACCGCTTCGTCCGACACGTCCCCTGAGCTGATAAAGTTGGCTCAGGCCAAAGTGGTCCGCTTGATTAATTAAAATGGTATTGGCGTTAGGGATATCAACACCGGATTCGATAATGGCCGAACACACCAGAACTTTAAGTTCATTATTAAAAAATGAAATCATCACCGATTCCAGATCTTTTTCGGGCAATTGTCCGTGACCCACGCCAATAGGTGTTTTGGGTAAAAGTTGGCGTAACTCATCAGCCACCGAATAAATACTTTGAACTCGGTTATGGAGAAAGAAAACTTGTCCGCCACGTTCCAGTTCGGTTTCAATGGCACGCTTAATAATTTCTTTATCGTAACGACAAATAAAAGTTCTGATTTCAAGTCGGTCAACAGGTGCCGTATTGATCAAGCTTAAGTCTCTGATTTTTAGTAAACTCATGTTCAGAGTTCTTGGGATGGGGGTGGCCGAAAGACTTATGGTATCAACACCCACTTTAATTTTTCTAATTTTTTCTTTGTGTTTAACACCAAACTTTTGCTCTTCATCAACAATCAAAAGGCCAAGGTTTTTAAAATTAACATCTTGGCTCAGCAAGCGATGGGTGCCGATAAGGATATCGACGGCGCCACTTTTAGTGTCTTCAAGAATTTTTTTAACTTTTGGGTTGGGTTGAAGTCGATTAACAACCTGAATGTTCATCGGCCAATCTTTAAAGCGCTTTTTAAAGGTTTCAATATGTTGCATGGTTAAAACAGTTGTAGGCGCAAGGACAGCCACTTGCTTTTTATTTTGGGCACAAATAAAAGCCGCTCGCATGGCCACTTCTGTTTTGCCAAAGCCCACGTCGCCACAGATCAGGCGATCCATGGGTTTTGTGGCCTGAAAATCGTGGATAAGATCTTCGATGGCGGCCAACTGATCATCAGTTTCTTGGTAAGGAAAGGCGTTAAAGAAATCAATCACCTCGGGCTGATCCACAGAATAGGCCTCTCTGTGGGTTTGGGTTCTTTGGGCATAGAGCTTGATCAGGTCATGGGCCATCTCGCGCAAACGCTTTTTAGTTTTCGTTTTAATATTAGTAAATCGACTGCCGCCCAACTTATCAGGGGCGGGCGCGGCTCGTTCGTTAGAGTATTTGTGAATTTGATGAATGCGATAAATGGGTAAAAAAAGCTTATCTTTATCCTTAAATTCTAAAACTAAGAACTCGGCTTCGACCCCTGCAACAATCATTGTTTCAAGGCCTTTAAACTGACAAATTCCGTGGATGGCATGAATGATATAATCATTGATCTTAAGTTCACCGAAGCTCAAGTGGCTGGCGCGGTTTTGGGTGTCTTTATTTTTAGATTTGGTTTGGGCCTTGCCAAGGTAGTGTTCAAGACTAATGACTGCTAAATCTTCACTGGGCAAATGAAAGCTATTTTTTATTTTGTTAGGGATAAAGTGAAGAACTTTATCTTGAGCAGAGCTTTCAAGCTCAGATAATTTGATGTCACTGCTTTCGTGGTAAACCGATGTATAACCATTGGTTTCTAAGCTATTTTTTATTCGACTGTACTGTGATGAACCTTTGACAGAAATAAGTTTGAGTGTGGGATGGGGTAAACGATCCAAATTTTCAATCAAGGCTTCAAGTTGTTCGCTCCATTTTTTACCAGTGGGTTTTTGGATGGCTCGACAAGTGATCTCAATTTGTTTTTTTTCTAAGGTTTCAACGCTGTCGACGATATTGATTCTTTCGATCGACACGGTTTTTTTAAGATCTTCTTTAAGGTCTCGCCAATCTAAAAAAAGTTCTTTGGGCGAAAGGGGATGAGCTTCTTTTTTATAAAAGCTCTCAAGCCATGAAAGTTCTTTTTGCACCGAGGTTTCTACATTCAGTTCATCAACGATCCAAGCGGTGGGTTGTGTATCAAAGTAGCTGAGGGCGGACACGGGATTATTATAAAAAAGTGGCAAATGATATTCGAGGTTTTGCGAGTACTCTTGCCGCCTTAATCCACTAATAATCTCTTCGTAATCAGCGGACTTAAAAGGAAGTAGCTTTTGACTGGCTTCAAGACAGTTTTTTTCGTTGAGCAAAACCTCGCGCGCAGGACATAGGGTAAAGTCAGAGATTTCATCAATCGTTCGCTGGGTGGTTGGGTCGTAGTAGCGTAGGCTTTCGATCTCAGACCCAAAAAGCTCGATTCGAACGGGATGGGTCATTTGGGGCGAGTAAATATCGACGAGACCCCCGCGATTTGAAAAGTGTCCCGTGTCTTCGACCATGGGGCTGGCCTGGTATCCCAATTTATAAAGTCTCTCAAAAAAATCTTCGGGTATTGAGTCACCTTTTTTAAATTGCAAACAGTGATCAAAAAACACTTCAGAAGGAAGGGTCTTTTGCAAAAGCCCATGGACGGTGGTCACGAAAACCCCATCGAGCGGCTGGTTTTGAGCATGATAAAGCCAAGAAAGTCGCTGTTTCAGTTGTCGAGGCAAAAGCTCAACCCCTGCAAAAACAGACGGGTCATAATGGGGGAGCATAAAACAGGGACGTTTTGACCAAAACTCAAAGTTCTCCACAAACTCTTTGGCCCTGTCTGTATTTTCAATAATCACCATCTGAGGGCCGGTCACACGAGAGGAGTTGGCCAAATAAAAAGCCAGCATTTCGATGGGAAGGCTGCTTGTGATATTCAGTGAAAAAAAAGTCTTATTTAACAGCAGACCATCGAGATAATTACGCATGAGTTCTTATTTGTGAGTGGGGATTCTTTGTCAAAGCAGTGCCCCAAAAGAACCGTAAAAGATGCTCTGCGGCAGCACCCATAAGTTGGAGCCAAAGCGGAACTCATTGTATAAGAGTCAGATTAATAAAATCTGATCAGGGATGTGTTTATGGAAGCCATTGTGCCCATTCTGGTTCTAACCCTTGTGGTTGCAACCTTTGGAACGCTATTAGTTTATGTTTCATCGTTATTAGGACCCAAGCAACACTATACTCGCACAAAATATTTACCCTATGAGTGCGGTTTACCAGGACAAGAGAGCGAGAAAACCAATATTTCTGTTCGCTACTATTTAACCGCCATTTTGTTCATTGTTTTTGATATCGAAATTCTATTTATGTACCCCTGGGCCCTTGTTTATAAAGATTTTATAGCAGCCGGCCAGGGAGCCTATATTTTTTGGGTTATGTTTGTTTTTATTGCCCTTTTTCTTTTTGGTTTGGTTTGGGAAGTTCGTTCTAAAGCGTTGGAGTGGGATTAATGGGTGCAAGTGGTTTTGAAATCGTCGTTAATTTAATAAAAATGCTCATCATTTTTTTACTTATGGTTCAACTTGTGCCCATACTTGTTTGGGTCGAGCGCCGTGGATCAGCTTTTATTCAAAATCGATTTGGTCCAAACCGTGTGGGCCCATTAGGGTTGACTCAGCTTCTGGCCGATGCCGTCAAATTTTTATTTAAAGAAGAATTTCGTCCACCTAAAAGTGAAGCCTTTTTATTTTATGCGGCTCCTGTCTTAGCTTTAATACCAGGTGCTTTGGCTTTTGGATCTATTCCCCTTTCTGCACCCTTCGAACTCACTTGGGGCGGAGAAACTTTTTCGTTTCTTTTTCAAAGTTTTGATTTAGGAATTGGGATCGTTTTTGTTTTGGCCATCTCATCTCTTGGAACCTATGCCCTTCTTTTTGCGGGATGGGGCTCTGGAAATAAATATTCATTGATGGGAGCTCTGAGAGCCAGCGCCCAAATGATCAGTTATGAATTAGCTCTGGGGTTATCTTTAGTTGGGATACTTCTGATTTATGGAACCTTTTCTTTTTCGGATATGATTGAAGCCCAACAAGGTCCACTGTCTTTTATGTTGATGGGTCATAATGTGGTGATTCCATTTCTTCCCAATTGGGGAATTTTTTATCAACCTTTAGGTTTTATCCTTTTCTTTGCAGCCACTTTTGCAGAAACCAATCGCTCTCCTTTTGATCTACCAGAGGCCGAAGCAGAGCTGGTGGCTGGATATCACACCGAGTACGGTGGTCTTAAAATGCTGATGTTTTACATTGGTGAATACGGTCACATGATGGTGGCATCAGCCCTTTTGGCCACCTTTTATTTTGGTGGCTGGGACTTACCTTTTGGATCAGATTGGTTGAAAGCAGCTATTGGATCTTCGTTTCTTTATTCTCTTGTGATGCATTTGGTTTTTATGACCAAGGTTCTTCTTTTTCTGTGGGTTTTTGTTTGGGTTCGTTGGACCCTGCCCCGTTTTCGTTACGATCAGTTGATGGATTTAGGCTGGAAAACCATGTTGCCTTGGGCCCTTTTTAACACGGTAGCAACAGCAGTGATTGTTGTTCTTTTTAGCAGTGTAGGAAACTAAAATTATGTCTGAAATAGTTGTCTTTTATTTTTTTGCAGCCGTAGCCGTAATCTCTGGCTTTAAGGTGATCTCGACAGCCAACCCCATCATGAGTGCTCTTTATCTTGTGGCATCAATGGTTGGGATCTCTGGACTTTTCTTTAATCTTAATGCGCCCTTTATCGCAGCTGTTCAGTTGATGGTTTATGCTGGTGCTGTCATGGTGCTTTTTCTTTTTGTGGTGATGATTTTTGATATCAAAGAAGAAGGTAAAAAAGCTCACTCGCCTGGAAAGCTTTCGGGCGGACTTAAAGCTCTTTCTATTGGTGGTTTAGCCGGTCTTTTTCTTTATGTGATTATTTTTAAAATTTCAAATTTTGGATATTTAAGTCCAGATCGCGCGGCCCCTCAGTTTGAGGTGCGCAATATGGCCAAAATTTTATTCACCGATTATATGTTCTCTTTTGAAGTTCTTGGGCTTTTGCTTCTTGTTATACCCATAGGCACAGTCGCCCTTTCTCGCATCCGTGGAGGCACCCATGCTAAGTAACCTTATGTCTATTGGACTTGGCCACTATCTTCTTGTTTCAGCCATGCTGTTTGGTATGGGGCTTTGGGGTGTTCTTTTAAGAAAAAACATTCTTGTGGTGTTGATGTCTATTGAGCTTATGCTTAATGCCGTTAACCTTGCGTTTGTGACCTTTGGTTATTTTCTTAACGATGCCAATGGTGCTGTGATTGTTCTTTTTGTCATTGCCATTGCCGCTGCTGAAGCCGCGGTGGGACTGGCTTTGATCGTGACCATCTTTAAAAACTACAAAGAAGTTAACATTCGCTTTTTTGAACATCTGAAAGGATAGAGGATTTTTCTCATGTTTTATACACTTCTGTTTGCACCTCTTATTGGATTCTTTATCAATGGTGTGCGTTTTAAAAGTAGCGATGCCAAACTGGCGGGGACCATTGCAAGCTCTGCCCTTTTAATTTCTTTTATCTCGGCCTTGGGTTTGTTTTTTCAACTGCAAGGTTTACCGGTGGATGCAAGAGTCCTTCATTTTAGTCTTTTTGAATGGATTAAGGTGGGTCAACTTTCTGTGGGCATGGATTTTACCATTGATACCCTTTCAATGGTTATGACGTTGATTATTACTGGTGTTGGTTTTTTAATTCACGTTTTTAGCGTTGGTTATATGGATCACGACGAGAGACCGGCCAAATATTTTAGTTATCTGAATCTTTTTGTCTTTAATATGTTGCTGCTTGTTCTTGGAAGCAATTTGCTCGTGATGTTTGTGGGCTGGGAAGGTGTGGGACTTTGCTCTTATCTTCTCATTGGTTTTTGGTTTACCGATCCCGCAAAAGCTGCGGCCGGCATGAAAGCCTTTATCACCAACAGAATTGGCGATGCTGGTTTTTTACTGGGTTTATTCACTTTATTTTCACTTTACGGCACCCTTAACTTTAGCGAGATCTCAGCCCTTGTGCCGACCGAGGCCACCACAGAGTGGTTGTCACCGATCACACTGGCCTGTCTGTTTTTATTTATTGGGGCCATGGGTAAATCAGCCCAGATCCCTCTTTATGTTTGGCTTCCAGATGCGATGGCAGGCCCAACACCGGTTTCAGCACTGATCCATGCTGCTACCATGGTGACCGCTGGCGTTTATATGATCATCCGTTTAAACCCACTTTTTATGGCAGCACCTAATGCCATGATGGTGGTTGCGATCATCGGTGCATTGACCGCCCTTGTTGCTGCAACAATTGGTCTTGTGCAAAACGATATTAAAAAAGTTTTGGCGTACTCAACAGTCTCTCAGCTTGGTTATATGTTTTTAGCTGTTGGTGTGGGCGCTTTCTCGGCGGCACTTGCCCATTTAATGACCCATGCCTTTTTCAAAGCATTGATGTTTTTAGGATCTGGATCTGTGATTCATGCTATGCACGAAGAGCAAGATATGCAAAAAATGGGTGGATTACGTAAAGCCATGCCGATCACCCATTTTACTTTTGTTTGCGGTTGGCTTGCTATTATTGGAGCCCCATTCTTTTCGGGCTTCTTTTCTAAAGATGAAATTTTATGGATGTCTTTTCACTCGCCACGTGGAAGTGTTGTCCTTTGGGTGATGGGGGCAGTGGCCGCACTTTTTACTGCCTTCTATATGACTCGCCTTATGGCTCTTACTTTTTGGGGTCGCTCGCGAGTTCCAAAAGATATTCATCCCCATGAATCGCCTGTGCTGATGACTTTTCCGCTTGCTGTTCTAGCCGTACTTTCTGTTTTTGCAGGTTGGTTGTGTGTTCCCCATGGCTTGGGTTCTGTTCTTCCGGGTCACCCACATAACATTTTAGAAGAGTGGATTAAGCCCCACCTTGCTCCCTTTGAAATGTCCCATGGATCTTTAAGTCTTGAATTTTTACTCATGGGAATAACTCTTGTTGGGGTTACACTCAGCAGTCTTTTGGCTTATTATTTTTACGTCATTAAACCAGAGATCCCTGCTAGAAATGCCCAAAGCTTTAAAGGAATCTATAATCTTCTTCTTAATAAATACTGGGTCGATGAGGCTTATTTTAAAACCTTGATCAACCCTCTGATACGCTCGAGCCAAATTCTTTGGGAAAAAGTGGATATCAAGATTATTGATCGAATCACTTATTCCCTTTCTGACATGGTCAAAAATGCGGGTGGTGGATTAAAGATGGTTCAATCTGGAAATCTTCAGATGTATGGACTTTATATTGTAGCTGGTTTGTTTTTCAGTCTTTTTTATTTGACCATGAGGTAATGGATGTTATTAAGCGCGCTGATTTTTTTACCGCTGTTTTTTGTTTTGCTTGTTGCACTTTTGCCTCAAAAGTTGACTCGCATTGTGACCCTTTCATCCAGCGTGATTCATTTTTTATTTTCTCTTCTACTTTTTAAATACTTTAATCCCGCCACCAGCAACTTGCAGCTTGTTGAAAAAATCAAATGGCTTCCAGAAATGGGTGTGAATTACTTTGTGGGTATCGATGGGGTTTCTTTTTGGTTAGTCATTTTAACTACTTTTCTAACCCCTATTGTTGTGGCCGCCAGCTGGTCCGGAATTGAAAAGCAGGTTAAGGCCTTTCATATATCTTTGCTTGTTTTAGAATCCGCAATGATCGGATCATTTTTAGCCATGGATACGATTTTATTTTATGTGTTTTTTGAACTCTCACTCATCCCCATGTATTTTATTGTGGGTATTTGGGGTGGCGAAAATCGAATCTATGCCACACTCAAGTTTTTTATCTACACCATGGTGGGTTCATTATTGATGTTAGCTGGGATCATTTACCTGATCTTTCAATGTGATCTTCAACTGGGAGAGCTGAGCGCCAGTGTTCTTGATTTCTATCGCCTGAATCTTCCGTTTATTAAGGGTCAGTTTTTAAGTCCGCAAAATGTTTTATTTTTTATTTTTTGTTTAGCTTTTGCGATTAAAGTTCCCATGTTTCCTTTTCACACATGGCTACCGGATGCCCACGTTCAGGCTCCTACTGGTGGGTCCATGATCCTTGCTGGTGTGATGTTAAAAATGGGAACCTATGGATTTTTAAGATTTGTATTGCCGATGTTCCCCCAAGCGGTTGTCGAGTGGACGCCACTTTTTATGAGCCTTGGTGTGATCGGGATCATCTATGGCGCGCTCGTTGCCATGGTTCAGGTGGATATGAAAAAGCTGGTGGCTTATTCGTCGGTTTCTCATATGGGTTATGTGATTGTGGGACTTTTTGCCATGAATATTTATGGTCTTCAGGGCTCACTCTTTCAAATGTTAGCCCATGGTATCAGCACCGGAGCCCTGTTTATGCTGGTGGGAGTGATTTATGAAAGAACCCATTCAAGAAAAATTGCGGAGTACGGTGGTTTAGCCAAAGCCCTTCCACTTTTTGCTATTAGCTTTTTAATTGTGACCTTTTCAAGTATTGCCGTTCCCATGACCAATGGTTTTATCGGAGAGTTCTTGATCCTACTAGGTACATATCAAAAATCAAAAATTTTTGGCGCCCTCTCTCTTTTAGGTGTAGTTCTTGGGGCGGCTTATATGCTTTGGATGGTTAAAAAAGTTTTCTTTGGTGCTGACGGAAAAATAGTCAAAGAGCATCCCAATATGCCAGACATGAACCCTCGTGAACTGATGACCCTTGCGCCCCTTGTTGTTTTGATTTTTTGGATGGGCCTATATCCAAAAACTTTTCTCAGTTATTCAGAGAAAAGTTTAGAGCATTTGGTTAAGAACAAAGATGCATATTTTATAAAAATTGAAAAAGGTCTATCAAAAGCTCGCCCTGAAGTAGGAGATCGTCGTGAATTTTAATCCCTCTGAACTGATTGTTTTATCACCTCTGATCTGTTTGTTTGTTGCAAGCATTATCCCCATTACGGTCAAAGCCTTTAATGATGGTCAAGAGATGAACCCATTTACATCTTTGATGTATGCCACGTTTGGCCTTGTGGGTGCTGCCGGCCTCACCCTTTCTGCTGTGAAAGGTTTTTGGAAGATCTCAGGCCTTAACTTTGTTGAAGCCTTTTCAAAATCTATTGTCATTGATGGGATAACGGTTTGGTCATCTTATATTATATTTGTGGTCGTAGGGTTTTGTCTTTTCTTAGTCTATGATTCAAAAGCCACCAGAGACACACAGTTCTCTGAACACCTTTTTCTGATTCTTAACTCAACAATAGGTATGGCCCTTGTGGTGATGTCTAATAACTTGATTGTGACTTTTATCGCTATCGAGCTCATGTCTTTATCACTTTATCTTTTAATTGCTCTCAATAAAGAGACACTTTATTCAAAAGAAGCGGCCATTAAATATTTTATTTTAGGTGGGCTGGGTTCGGCGATCTTACTTTACGGAATTGCCTTTATCTATGGTGGTGCGGGCAGTACGTCTCTTCATGAAGTGGGTGAGTTATCAGCCACACTTTTTACAACCAATATGCTTTTTCGATTGGGTGTGATAATGGCGGCCGTTGGATTTGCCTTTAAAATATCATTAGTCCCTTTTCATGCATGGACGCCTGATGTTTATCAAGGTTCTGCGACTCCGATTACAAGTATTATGGCTACCGCCGTAAAAGTGGCGTCCATGATCGCGTTTTTACGCTTTTTTCTTTATAGCGATTTTTACAACCTTGAAAGCGATCGATTTGTTTGGTTTATGCAATGGCTTGCGGCCCTCACCATGATCGTTGGTAATGTTGCTGCCATTATGCAAGACAACTTTAAACGAATGCTGGCTTATTCAAGCATTGCCCATTCGGGTTATGCTTTTATGGCGTTGATTGTGGCGTCGTTTGGTTCAAATAATAATGCTGGGATTTCAAGTCTCATGTTTTATTTGATTTCTTATTCAATAATGACGGTGGGAACACTGGCCCTTGTTGTGGCCGTAGAAAAAAATGAAGATACAGTTTTATTGACTAGCGACCTCAAAGGTTTGGGTAAAAAAAGTCCCATCCTCGCACTGAGCCTTTCAGTTTTATTATTTAGTCTTGCGGGCCTTCCACCCAGCATTGGTTTCTTTGGAAAGTTTTATGTTTTCTCTGCGACCATTGAGCAAGGTTATTACTGGCTGACATTCATTGGAGTATTAAGTTCAATCATCAGCGTTTATTTTTATTTAAGACCCATTGTTGTCATGTATATGGTTGAAGGCTCAGGTTTTGATGTCAGAGAAGAAGCTTTTTTCTCTAGGACCATACTTGTGATTTCAGCTGTTGGCGTTTGTGTTCTTGGGATCTTTTCATCACGAATCTTTAACTTTGTGACGGAATCTATAACCAATTCATTGTGATTGAATAGCCGCTATTATTAGGGCCAGAAATCATTAAGGCTCGACGGCAACTTGCGGCTCTTTAATATCATGTTTTTTTGCTAAAAAATCTGGGATGGATCCCCAAGAGAAACTTTCTTTTTCACTTCGATCTCCGAACTGTAACTTTTGCCCACTGACAAAAACATCCTGAGTTCGATCAAGACCGATGGCCGTCAGACGAGAGTCTTTCTCGCAAAAAACGATATCACCTTCTCTTTTAATTCCGTAAAGATCAAAAAAACCTGTGGTTAAAAAAGTAATATAAAAAGAATCTTCTTTGGACTCTAGATAAATATAGGACCCCTTTGTTTCATTCACAAGACCAATGGTTTTGTTGGGTTCTAAAAGAACTTTCAGTTTTGCGAGCTCGGCTCCCAAATCAAGTTCCGAATATTTTTTAGCACAGACCTCTTGGGTGTCTGCCAAAGCAGAAAAAAAAGAAAAAAAGAAAAGAATGATCAAAATGAATCGCATAGATCTGGCCTTATTTAAGACAACAAAGTCCTAATACCTTATTGTATCTGATCTATAAAATTTTTTTTCAATAAATCCAAAATGAGGGTGTTAACTGTCCTATTTTGAGACAGAGAACACTCTCGTTTTGCCGTTCTAATGGATATTATTTTTAATCCAGATCAAGGGCCCACTTGGGGTGATTGAAAAAGCAGAAGGCTGTTTGGGTGGAGGTCAAAGAGAAAGACCAAGTGATCAACTTTTTAAAGGTCGTGTTTTCTAAGCTGATTCAGGGCCGACCTAAATCCAGTTTGGACAATTCGGGCGAGAATCTTAGGGTTCAAACTAAAATGATCAGCAAAAAACATTTCATAATCATGGGGATTGGGATGAATATAAAGGTAGTCCACTTCGGGGCGATAGTCCGCTCTTTCTTCTATAATTTTCAATAGTTTATTAAGGTCTTCTTCGGGCAGTTGTTTTTGTCTGAAGTATCCACGGATGGCATGATAAATTTTATCGACGGCATCGTGATGATTAATATGGGCCTCAATTTTTTGTTGAACCACTTGGTAAAGAGCCTGATTGAAAATCAAAGGGATTCCATAATCATGAAGACTCCCCATGTTTTCGTTATAGTGATAGGGCTGAATCGAGTAGCTTGATATAATCAGGTCACACCCATGATCTTTGGCTACATGGGTAGAAAGAGTATCGCGAATTTCGCCGTCAAAATAATAAATGTCTTTTCCCCGTTCATTAACAATAGGGTAGGGAGCAAAAACGGGTGGAAGGCTTGCTGATGCGGCAACAGCATCACTGACTTTGGCATAATTAGCCCACCCAATACGCTTTATTTTTTGGGTTTCTGGAAAATTGCCAAAGATGACTTTTCTTGAATGGTTGAGTTGTGTGGCGACAATGTAAAGTTCAACACCAAAGGTATCAAACGAATTGGCCGGCCAAACATGTTCACGGATGTAGCGTTCTAGACCTTTGGCTGTAACGAGCCCACTGATTTTTAAACCATTTTTAACCATGGCTTCAAGACCACCAGATAAAACCGACTTACCTTTTAATATATTAGGTAAAAGATGAAGTAGACTTTTGCCATTCAAAGAAAAAATATCTGAGTAGGAAATAGGTTTAAGAACCGAATCAAAAGAGTCGGTTTCTTTGCGACCCATAAGATCCCATTCGGCCCCTTTTTCGAAGGCAGAAATGATGGCCTCCAGTGAGTATCCACTGGCTAGGAAGGTGCTAATTACCGCTCCAGCACTGGATCCTACGTAGAGCCTGATCAAATTCTCGTGATCTGAGTACTTAGCATTCACTTCCTCAGGGGTGCCGCCGGCAAAACGAAAACCCTTCTCTTTGAGGGCTAGACAAACACCAATATGAAAGGCGGCAGCCTTTATGCCACCACCACTCAGGGCAAGGCCAATCTTTTTTTTGCCTTTAAGCTTCATAGCCCCAATATACCAAGTGAAAATCAGTAGAATCAATAAGTTAGTTTCTTTTTTGACCACGCTTGAGCCTGACTATCCAAATTGATTAGCCAGAGTTTGAGTGGTCAAACCAGGCCCTTAGATGAGTTCTTTGACATAGCCATTGTCATGGTCAGTGAATATGCTAGTGTTGAATAGTCATGAACATGGTTCAAACAGAAACTGAATGGTTATCCTTATCTGACTACTCAACTGAGTATGGTGTGAGCGTTTCCACCTTGAGAAGACGGATTAAGAATAAAAAAGTGAAGTCCCGTTTGATCCAAGGTAAATATTATTTACCCCGACACCCGTTGCCAAGCGAACCAGAAGCTTTTGCGCCCGTCCCAAACTCAAAAGCCAATGCTCGTTCAGTAACACCCCCAATGAATACGGATGCTCAACCCTCGGTCATGCTTGATGAGCTTAAAAAAGCTTATCTTCATTCCTTGCAAAGTAAGGAGGATCAGATCATTCAGCTGAAACAACAAATATCTGATCTTAAGACCCTGGTTCTTTATCTTGAGCGAGAAAACTCAAGGCTTAACCCCAAGGCCAATTAGCTCTAAGTAACGTGTGGATCATTCAAGAGTGTGATTGTTTCATTAGCATTAAAAATAATAACCCTGGTCCAATAAAAAAAGCCAGTTTCCTGGCTTATGAATTCATCGAGTTTTTTGATATTTAAAAAAATTAAGCGGCTGGGATTGAGGCTTTGCCTCGTCGGCCGTGAATTTTCTTTTTATTATCAATTTTTGTTTGCAGTGCAATTTGAAGAACCTCATCAAGATGTTCCACAAAGATAAAGTTAAGGGCGCCGCGAACCTCTTCTGGAATTTCATCCACATCTTTTTTATTAGCGATGGGGCAAATTACAGTTTTGATTCCGTGACTGAGAGCCGCTAAAGCTTTCTCTTTGATTCCGCCAATGGGGAGAACTCGACCGGTTAAAGTCACCTCACCTGTCATGGCCACATCTTTTCGAACGGGATTATTTGTCATGATACTCACAATGGCCGTCGTCATGGTGATACCTGCAGACGGTCCGTCTTTAGGAATTCCACCGGCTGGCATATGGATGTGAACATGATTATTTTCAAACCATTTTCCATCGATGCCCAGTTCATCACAATGGGCCCGAGCATAAGACATCGCAGCTGTTGCAGACTCTTTCATGACATCACCCATTTGACCGGTCAGCGTGTGTCCACCCTTACCTTTCATGTTAAGAGCTTCGACATAAAGAACTTCACCACCAGCTTGTGTCCAGGCAAGGCCAGTGGCCACACCAACAGTGTCTTCTTGTAAACGATCTTCTTTAAGAAAGCGTGGTGCTCCAAGAAGGCGCACAATAGCTTTACTATCGATAACAAACTTCTCGGTTGAACCCATGACGATTTCTTTAGCAATTTTTCTGCAAATGGATCCTACTTCACGCTCAAGGTTTCTTAAACCAGCTTCGCGAGTGTAGTGATTGATCAAGTAATTAAGACCGTCTTCAGTAAATTCAATCTGAGTGGGGCTCACACCATTGTTTTCAATCTGTTTGCGAATGATGTGTTTAAGTGTGATTTGTAGCTTTTCAGTTTGGGTGTATCCAGAGATATAAATTAACTCCATACGGTCGCGAAGTGCTGCTGGGATATTTTCAACAACGTTGGCGGTCGCCACAAAAAGACACTTAGAAAGATCAAAATCAACGTTCAAATAGTTATCTCTAAAAGTTGAGTTTTGTTCTGGATCAAGAACTTCAAGCATAGCTGCCGAAGGATCACCTCTAAAGTCGCTGCCTAATTTATCAATCTCATCAAGAACGATAACCGGGTTTCTGGTACCAATCTGTTTGAGAGATTGGATGATTTTTCCGGGCATGGCGCCGACGTAGGTACGACGGTGACCACGAATTTCAGCTTCATCTTTAACGCCACCAAGGGCAATTCTAAAGTATTCACGGTTCATAGCCTTTGCGATACTCTTACCAAGAGAAGTTTTACCAACACCTGGAGGGCCGCAAAAACACAGAATAGGTCCACGCATATTATCTTTAAGTTTTTTGACAGCGAGAAATTCGAGCACTCTTTCTTTAGCTTTTTCAAGACCATGATGATCTGACTCTAAAATTTCTTTCGCTTTTTTGATATCTATGTTGTCGACAGTTTCACTGCTCCACGGAAGATCAGCCATCCAGTCCAAATAAGTTCGGATCATAGAAGCTTCGCTGGCGTCAGGATGCATTCTTTCAAGTCGGCCCATTTGTTTAAGGACTTCAATTTCAACTTCATCAGGCATTCCGGCGGCCATAATTTTTTGTCTCAGCTCGTCCATTTCATCGGTTTTTGAATCCGCTTCGCCAAGTTCAGACTTTATAGCTTTCATTTGCTCGCGTAAAAAATACTCGCGCTGACTTTTAGACATTTCATCTTTAGCCGTTGTGCGAATTTTAGCCTGCATTTGAAGAACTTCAACTTCTGCGATTAATATTTCGTTCACTTGTTTAAGACGATCTAAATGATCTTCTGTTTCTAATATAGTCTGTGCATCTTCGACTTTAAGTCCAAGGTTGCTGGCAATAAGGTCAGCAACTCGTCCTGGTTCATTAATATCATCAAGAACAAGTAAAATGTCTGGAGATAAAACTTTTCCAAGAGCGATCACTTTTTCAAGTTGCTCTTTAGCTGTTCTGATTAATGCTTCGGCTTCTACTTTTGTTTCTTCATTAGGAGCGTACTGATCAGTCAGTCTTTCAACAGACACGCTGAAGAAGGGCTGATTGTTATGAAATTTTGTGATCTGAGCTTTGGCCATTCCTTGAATCAGAATTTTAACTCTTCCGTCGGCCAGCTTTCTCATTCTCATGATCATGGCCACGGTTCCAGTTTTATAAACTGTTTCTTGGGTTGGAATTTCTTCAGTGAGATCCATTTGCGATGCTAAAAAGATCAATCTATTTTTCGCCAAACTATCTTCGACAGCTTGGATAGATGATTCACGTCCTACAAAGAGGGGAATAATCATATAAGGAAAAATAACAATATCCCGCACAGGTAGCATGGGTATTTGATCTGGGATTTGTAGGCTTTTGTCGTCCATTCACGGCCTCCGTAAGAAGTGCACTCTTGTTCTATAAGTCGTTTCGGCCATTTAGAAATTTAGTTGAGCTATTTTAGCTGCGAAATGGTCGAGATTTTTTAGGCTCTTGGTGTTTTAGATTTGGTGAGTATAAACAAGAATTTATCACATAAAACTTATAGGTTAAGATTTCATAAATTGACAAATTGTGACCATAGTCACAGGTATAAGGTCGAGAGAGGCTAGGTATTAACAAAATTTTTAGAAATTAAAATAATTAAAAAGCCTTAAAACAGGCCATAAAGGCCTGAATCAGGATGGGTCACTTCTAGATCTTTTAATTAAAAAAATTATTTTATTGTTTGGTGAAAGGAATTATTTCGCCCTCTTTCACTGTGAGTGTAACGACAGGTCTGATAAATTCTTTTTTATTGTTAAGCATAAGGGTGCTGAGCGCCCCAGGGATGCCGCGGTTCTGCTGAATACGAGTGGCAAAGTCAACTCGACTTGAAACGCCAGACGAAATGACGGATCGAACGATAAGGCCAGAGTCATAACCTAATAAAGAGAACGAAGATGGAGCCTTATTAAAATTTTCTGAGTAGTTTTGATAAAAGGGTGTTGTTAAAAAGCCTTCGTCTTTATCAAAGTAGCCGTCCGTAAAAAGTGACTGAGTCACAAAGTTTTGGCCGCGACGTAAAAACTCTTAACTGTTCCAAATATTTGTACCAACCAGGTAAATATTTTTAACATCGTTATAAGCCAGCATGGGTGCAATTTGACCAAGTGCCTTTGGGCCATCAGGAATAAAAAGGGCATCAAAATCAACCACAGGTGGAAGAAGGCCTACTGGTGGTTTTTGACGAGACTTTCCACCCTTACCTTGTTTTTCGTACCACTCTTTTAATCGTTTTTTGTACTCTTCTTTGCGATCTTCAACATAAAAAGTGCCCACTAATTTTTGTATGGGTTCATTAAAATCAGTTTCGCCGGGGGCGTAGGCTTGCACACCAGAGACAGATCCGCCTTTTTCTTTTACCTTTTTCCAGAATAAATTACTGATGGCTACACCATATGAATCATTGGGATAAAGAATAGCAAAACGTTTTAAATTAAGCTCTTCAAAGCCTGTTTTAATTAAGGCATCCAGTTGTGATTCAATGGTTAAAGCATTTCTAAAAACAAAGGGTCCAATCTCTGTAAGCCCCTCTTTTTGGGCGAGAGCGATAAATGGAACGCCAAGATCTTGGGCCTGGATGGATGCCGAGTAAGCCGTTTTGCTGAGAAGTCCACCTACGATAGCAATGACGTTATTTTCTTCGACCAGTCTTTTAACTCCACGTCTGGCATATTCGGGGTGTCCGCGGCTATCAATCACAGCGAGGCGAATATTTTCAGTGTTCGTGCCACCTTTAATTCCTAAGGCCAACTGAAGACCCCAAAGTGTTTCGTATCCAATGTTGGCGTAACGCCCACTGAGCGGCAAAACAACACCTATGGTTCTGGGCTCCACTTTTGATCGCACTGAAAGTTGATCAATCAACTGCTTGGCTTGTTGGCCAAGATAGCTTTTAGGATTATCGTTAAGAACTTGGTAAAGATATTTATTAGCTTCGGAATATCGGCCCTCACTCATCAAATGAACGGCGTAACGATAAAGGGCATCCGAGCGAAGATCTGACCCAGAATGATCATCAGCAAAATCTTTAAGTTCCGGCCCAGAGAGTCTTGATTCAAGAAAAGCTCGTGCTTTAGTTTTATAGCTTTCTCTTTTTGTCACATCGGGATGTTTCTCTGAAAGACTGACTAAGGTTTCAAAGGCCTCAAGTTGTGAACCAGATTTAAGAAGGGCCGAGAATCGAAGCTCAAGAAGTTCGGCTTGATTTTCTTTTTGGTCAGTGAGTTTTAAACTCTCATCAATCAGTGCAAGAGCTTTTTTATACTCCGTTGTTTTGTGAGTCAGAATTCGGGCCGCAGTCAAGCGAGCTAAAAATTCTTGGGGAGAGTAAAAGGGTGAAGTATAAATTTCTTCGTAAACCTTAAGAGCTTTATTCCACTCTTCAATTTGAGTGTAGGTCTTTGCAAGAAGAAAAAGCGAGTTATCACCAACATCGGTATTGCGATGAAGGCGTAGAATGCTATTGAGCTCTTTAATCACTTGGTCGTATTTCTTTTGGCTGTAAAGCTTTTCGCAAGTCTGGTACTGCTGACTCACCTGAGGCGGAGCTTGATTCAAGCGCTCTTTTTTGGCTTGGCTCACGCAAGAAATAAAAAGAAAAAGTGTAAAAAAAAGTGAGAAGAGTTTCATGTTAACTCCGGCGGTGGTTTTGTAAGTAGGATTTATATTGTTGCATGAGTTCTCCCTGGGGCCAAGTGCTGCTCATTTTTTGCAGAGCATTTTTTTCATTTGTCCCAAGTTTTGTTGGGTTCTCAATAAAGCAGTGAACATGAAGATCTCCGCGAAATTGATTTTTTGTTTGTGGAAGGCCAAGACCTTTAAGACAAAAATTGATGTTTTCAAAGACACAGGAATTCAGCTTTATTTTTTTAAATCCAGAAAGTGTGGGGACATCGATGGTGTTTCCCACCAGGGCATCAAGATAGGTGATCGGTACGTTCACCCGAATATCAAGTTCTTTGCGAAGAAAAA
>CAYMBT010000021.1:0-20491 GCA_964388755.1 uncultured Pseudobdellovibrionaceae bacterium
GTTCCCATTATTTTGGCCCCTACACCAGTGGTTTTGTGGTGCGAGAGATCATGCGTTTTTTAAATCACTCTTTCAAAATCAGAGACTGCACCGACCACTTTATGAAATCTCGTAAGCGTCCATGTATGACCTATCAGATCGGTGCGTGTACGGCACCTTGTGTGAATTTCATCACCTCTGAAGATTATAAAAAAGATGTGGTCAAAGCTAAAAAGTTTCTAGAAAAAGAAACAACAACTGTGATCACAAAACTTAAAAAACAAATGTTAGATCTCGCCGAAGAAGAAAAATTTGAACTTGCGGCCCGGTTTCGCGACAGCATTAATGCCATTGAACGAGTTTTAGAAAAGCAATCCGTCATCAATGCTCAGGCCACCAATAATCAAGATGTGGTCGGTTTTTTTGGTGATGATCGAGGAACATTGATACAAACCCTTCATATTCGCCAGGGAAGGGTGATTGGTCAGCGTCATCAATTTTTTTCGCAGATCGATTCTTCATCCCCGACAGAAGACATCAGAGAGTGGTTACCTTCTTTTCTTATTCAATATTATGATGAGAACATTGTGCCTGATGAGATTTTTTTACCCGTGGATTTAGGTTTTGATCTTGTTAAACTTCTTGAGGATGTTTTTAAACACCGTGGTCATACGGTGACGAGAGTCTTGTTTCCGACTCACCCTTTGGGGCAAAAGCTGATTGAAATGGCGACTCAAAATGCCCAAAGTCATTTTGAGTCCCAGGTCTCTAAATCCGAGAAAAGAAAATTAGGACTCGAGATCATTGCGCAAAAATTTAAACTTAAAAATCCTCCCTATCGTATCGAGTGCTATGATATTTCTCACTTTCAAGGTGAAGAGAGTGTGGGCTCGCAAGTGGTCTGTGAAAACGGAGTTTTGAACCGTGATCATTACCGGCGCTATAAAATTAAAAGTAAAACCCGAGGTGATGATTACGCAGCCCTGAGTGAAGTGCTAACACGTCGAATGAGCCACGAAGAATGGGATGCACCGGACCTGATCGTTATCGATGGTGGTAAGGGGCAGCTCAACGCGGCTCACAAGGTTTTAAAAGACCTTAATAAAGATTCAATCCCCATTGTTGGTTTAGCTAAAGAGCGTACAAAAAGAAACTTTCAAGGTCAGCAGGTCGAAAAAAGTACCGAGAGGTTTTACTTACCCAATCGATCAAACCCGGTGACCTTTGCTGAGGGCTCGGAAGCTTTTAAAATCTTAGTGAATCTTCGCGATGAAGCCCATCGTTTTGCCATTAGTTTTCATCGAAAACTCAGAGAAGATAAATCCATATCTAGCCAGTTGAGCAATATCAAAGGGCTTGGACCTACACTAGTAAAAAGGCTTTTGACCCATTTTGACTCTATAGAAAGTATTAAAGAATCAAGCATGAGCGAACTTCTAGAGGTACAAGGCTTAAGTGAAACTTTAGCACAAGAGATTCTGAATCAACTTAAAAGCGACTAATATATTTTTTGAATGACTAATATTTAATGAATATTTTTTAATTAAAACCATTCAATGAGAGTCACCCACCCCAATAAAATTTATAACAATGAGTCCATTAAATAATACATTGTTCAAATTTAAGAGTCTTTGAGAGCCCTTAAATCATCGATCAGTTCATTAAGGCGATCGCGGTCAAGAATGCCTGCCGGAGGCATTTTTTCATCCGATGGTGAGTGATCGCTGGTACGAAAATAAATTTCATCAAACAAATTGCCCCGAGGATATTTTTTTTGGCTCAAAAGAGGTTTTAATTTTTCGAAATTATCAAAAGGAATATAAGGCGCAACACCATCATCACGAAAATCCACATGGCAAGATATACAACGATCGATCAGGGGACGAGAAACTGTTGTTAATGCATTAAGCTCTGCGTTTTCAAATAACGTGTGCAACTGACCCGATGATTCTAAAGCATTAAAAGCTTCTTCACTCTTTATCTTTAGTTCTTTGCAATTGAGATCAAGAACAGGGTCGCCTGAAAAAACTAAGGCTGCAGCATCACGAAAATGGGTCGCAGAATGGTGGGGTGAAGCGAAACGATCACCACTGAATGAGAATCGACCATCGGTTCTAAAATCCATGGACCAATCTTGGGTGTTTATTCCTAAGGGTAGAAGCAAAATATCAAGGCCAGCGCCTAAGCCAAATTCCCAGCGAAATGTATTGGGTCTTCTCGTATAATGTTTTGTATCAAGATCTTTAATTTTAAGTGCCCGGCTAAGATGTTCGTTAAAAAGGGATTCGGGCAGATATAAATCACTGCACTGAAATGGAATGCCTTTAGAGCTGGACATTTCTTGTGCGTTTCCTAAACCCAAGAGCGCATATTTATATTTTTCAAAGTTTTCACCCAGCTCTTCTTTGATGATGCGAGTGACTCGTCTCATATTAAGTATGACCAATGATTTGGTGAGGTTTAGCGGGGCTCTTAAGTTAAAATTTCCCAGTTTTTTATAACGACGGTTGCGGGGTTTAATTTCAGAATGAAACTCACTGAGCTTTTGCTGCTCAAGGGACTGCTCTTCGACCAATATAAAATCTTGGGGTAGAAATCGATTCATCACCGATGGCAAAGATGGCGATTGGTTATTAAGATACTTTTCGTACTGAGTTTTTAATACAGGGCGAATCTCCACATCCATACTGGCGTAGCTCCCAGGCCAAAAATTATAGGGTTCCCAGTTAGGGCGGGGATCTACATTTTTTCTTAGTAAACTTTGATGACACTCAAGGCATTTTTTAGGATTGGCTTCAGAGATATGGGGAAGTTGATTTTCAAGATAACTAATTTCTCGAAACTCCCAACTGTGAGTTTTTTCTCGGAACTGAATAATCTCTAGATTATTAAAACCCCGTTGTTGAGAGTGACCATTAAAGGAAATGATAAATTTTGCTGATCGGCCAAAAACTATGGCTCTGGGTGAAAGGTATTGGGCTTCTTGCAGACTGCGGCTGCGATACATGAGTACGTAGTTGTCAAAAAAATCCTCTGGTATGAGATCCAGGGTTTCTTCAAGAGTATAGACTTTGTTTTCAACAATTTTTTGGGCGAGGGAGTCAAAATCGATACCATCATCAAAGTTAACATTTGAAGTGTATGATTGTGCCCATAGATTCAAAGAAATTGAAATCACAAATAATGAAAGAATAGATTTAAAAAGCATAGATTCCCCCAGCAAAGCTTTCTCAATTTCTAAGCCCCGTGCCCGAGGTGTTATTATGTTTGATGACAAGAGAGTTTAAAAAGGTTGAGTCGCAAGTCGAAAAAAATTGTAATAAAAACAGATCATTAAGTGCCTGACCCGTTGATTATTTAAAAAAAATTCACAAATACAAAACCTTCAGTCCTGAGCTTTGACTCAGTGGGTAACTAGTCAATGTTAAAAGTCATAGTTTCCATGGTTGAGCATGTGGCGTGTAGTTTTAGGCTGATGCGAAAGATCTGAGTGTATCACTACGGTGATGAAAATTAAAAAAAGACTCTTTTATTTTAATCGAATTGGTTTAACCTATGGGTTCGTCATTATTTTCAAGGAGGAAATTATGAAAAAAATAAGTCTCATTACTTTATCCCTTTTAGTTTACCCCTTTTTTGCTTTTGCAGAAAACCCAAACACTGTAGCCATTTTAAAAGCTGAAATTATTAATCTTGCTCGGCTCAATACATCCAATGACCTTAATCGACCAGAAATTCGTCAAGAGCTCAACCAGTTGATCAATGACCTGACTCAGCAGACACCTCCTGTAACCGAAATGGATTGGATGACCTATTCTCCTGGAAGCTGGCGTCAGACTTGGTCGGATGAGGCTGATAACAGTCCCGCTGGCTCACCCCCAAGGGATTTAGAAAAGATTTTTCAACATGTCACTGCACAAGGACGAGCCGTTAACTTTGGCGAAAGAATACTGTCTGAAACCCAAAGAGTCACATTTGCACTTGAGGCTGTAGGGAGTGTTTTAGGAAACAAACAAACCACAGAAATCCTTAAAGCCTTTTCCCGTCCCAAGGGTTTAAGTGCTGACGAAAAAATTGAGACTCTGGCTTTAGATATACTTAACGAAGAGCTTATTGAGTTTTCACCGGTACAAGCTGGAGAGTTTCCAAAGGGTCCGATCAAAGCAAAAAGTGATTTAACCCTACTTTATCTTGATGAAAATTTAAAAATTGGAACCGCACCCAATGTTTATTCTGGTTTTATAGAGCTTTTCATCCTTGAAAAAGTAACAACCGTTCAATAAAATTTATTTTTAACAACCAAGATCATTAGAATTCACTGATGGTCTTGGTTTCTTAATTTAAGGATTTTAAAAGATGAAAAGATTTTTATTTTTGGTGCTGCCTTTGTTTCTTTTTAACAATTTAGCTCTGGCAGCCTATCCGGGTTACTGTGAACATCTTTTAATTAGAGACGCCATTGCGTTCGTTGAGAATAATCCTCAAGAGAAACCCCTCATTTATCGAATAGAGAAGCTTCAAAAAATAGAAATAAATGCTGATAAAATGCAGATTGTTTTTATTGGAGCAAAAATAAATAAACAACCTCAGAAGACAGTTTTATACTATAAAGCCATAAGTCCCCCGTCTACAGGTTGCCAGAAAGTCACTTTTACGACGCAGAATTAGATTTCTATTTATTCTTTTTCTTCTAAAAATTGCAGATGGATTTTAACAATCTCAGATATTTTGGCTCCGGGCCCATTGGGTCCGTCGGTATGGCGCTCGTCCTCTAAATATTGGGTCAGAATTTTTCTGACACCTTTGATTTTTGACTCAATAAGATCGCGCAAGAAATGGGATGTTTCATTGCCATTTTTTATTTCCGCAACTTTTTTGCTGATCTTATCAAGAGCGTTGGGCTCGTTGAGGCTTGCGAGATATAAATAATAGTGCCAGGTCGGGGCCTGGTGAGTGGTGAAAGACCAGTCTTCTTTAATTTCTTTTCTAAGCTTCTCTCTGATATCGATTGAACCCAGTCTTAGACCAATAAAATAAAATTTAGCTTCGTCTACATAATAGGGGAGACGTAAGTAGGCCGCCTTAATTTTACTGAGTGTTTCGGGTTTTAAAAAGCGAGCGTAAGTTCCGACATGTCCCCCAAAATCGCGGACGACGGCGGCATGGGTTTTATGATCTAATCGATCAGCAATGAGACCTATAGAGAACATGATACATTCGGTGTTTTTAGGGTGTTTTATTCTCAGGGTGTCATAGATCCAAGAGGACAGTGAGCTGCCTTCATCAGTTGAAAAATCAATGGACTTAATTTTTGTTAAAATTTCTGGCGGACATATGTCATTAGAATTCATTTCTGTTCCTTTTTGAACTCTTATGGCATATCCGTTTACAACCAGTAGAGTGGAAATTAGGCCTGCAGCCAGAGTGAGAATTATAAATCTTAAAGTTAAACTCATGTTTTAAGTCTATCAATTTTTTTTTCAGCTGTATAGTTTCGTCAACGAAGACCTATTAAACAGGATTGTACAGCACTCAAGCTATTTGTTTTCAATTGAGCTTTTTATCCTGGTTAAAGCTTTTTTAGCATCAATTGTTCCCCCGCATTGGCTTAAAGTTTTAAGCTCATCTTTGGGGTTACAGGATTCCACGAGAATACTTTTGATCTGCTGTGGAGTCAGGCTTTGATCAAGACTCAGCATAAGAGCTGCGATACCACTGATAATTGGAGCTGAAAGCGAAGTGCCCGAATTGAGATTTGTGCCACCACTTAAGCCAATTGAGGTCACTTCTTCGCCCGGGGCAAGAACGTGCACACTTTGTTCACCATAATTTGATTTTGCCCAAAGCTTGCCGTCTTTATTAGTGGCACCCACAGAAACTATATTCGAATTGGGCAGCGTGGCTGGGACCATTCCTTTAAGGTCGTTACTAAAAGCACTGTTTCCTGCGGCTGCAATAAACAGAACATTATCTTTTTCAGCTCTCTCGACGGCTTCAAAAAGAATTTTGACCGAACCTTCGATTTCTTTATTTTCTGTCACACTTCCCCAAGAGGCGTTAATGATATGGGCCCCATTTTCTCGGGCGTAATCAATGGCAGAAACGGCACTGGCTAGAGTCGCATCCCCCCAAAGGTTAGGAAACATATTAAGAGCCATGAGGCTAACATCCCAACTGACACCCACAATCCCTTGATTGTTATTGGCGTGTGCACCGATGAGGCCACTGACCAATGTTCCATGGCCCCTAGTATCGTCTGGGTTTGGGTTTTTTGTGGCAAAGTTATAACCATGCACATCGTCGACAAATCCGTTTTGATCATCATCAACACCTTTTTCACCATTGAGCTCTGCTTGATTGATCCAAAGATTATCTTTTAAATCGGGATGATTTATTTTTATTCCAGAGTCGATCACAGCCACAACAACATCATGGGACCCGGTGGAATCACCCCAAGCATTGAGAGCATTGATATGAAAAGGGGATGTGTGATCCAGATGCCAAAGCCTAGAGCTTAAATCGTTGGGTGCACTGAGAGCTTTAATTTTTAAGTTCTCACCCCATGATATGACAGAGCGCTCAGTGCTTAAGCGAGCCATCTCATCTGGGCTGGCTAAGACTTTAAACCAATTGTGATTAAGATCTTGAAAACTTGTGCTGAAATTTGCAAATAGGGTTTTAGCATTTGTTTGGCGACTGATCTTTACTAAATACTCTTTACGTGGCTTAAAGTTTCTAACCACATCATGGATGACTTTTGGATCTCCACTGGATCCAGCACTTTCGCCATAAAGGTAGGGTTGGGTCAAAGGGTTGCCATCTTCAGCATCCCAAGCTGCTGCAACAAGCCACTTCCACACACCATGATGATGAAAAGGTGTCAGACCATCTTGTCCACCAAAAATAAATCTTTTGTTAAGGGGTATGTAGTGATCCGCTTTATAGTCAGTATAACTTCTGACAGTGATAAATTGTTTAGTATTCACATTAAGTTTGTCATAAATTTCTTTGTTACTGCTGACGTTGATCACTTGATCACCTTCACCAATGATAACGGTTACAGCAGTCTTTGGATCAATTTTTTGAAGATAGTCTTTATTATAATCAGCTGGTGCAATAATCACCAAAGATGAAAGTTTAATTTTGTTAGGAGCACCTGCTGCCATAAGGGCCACGTACCCACCCTTGGAGTGACCAGAATAAACAATTTTATCAGAGTCAATTTGATCCGGGTAACTTTTTAGAACCTGTGATGTAATCTCGTTAAAATCGCTGGCCATTCGTGTCCAATTTTGATCAAAAAATCCAGAATCAAATTGTACAAAAAGAGCAGCTGAACCTTTGCTAGCAATATGCTCTAAAGTTTTATTATAAGCAGATTCATCTAAAGCTTGACCATGACCAAAGACAACCATGGGCACTTTAATATTATCTGTTCGTTGGGGGAGATAAAGAAATGACTGACGATTGAGGGCTTTAACAATAATGCGCTCATAATTAACAACCAATTCTGTGTTGCCTGGGTGATCATTTTCAACCGGTAACCAGACTTGAGAGAATGCAGTTATAGGAAAAATAAAAATTAAAAAGAGAAGACGGGACATTAAAAACCTCCATGCTTTTAAATGATAACAATAGTGTTCAATTAAAAGGCGCAATGAACAAGGAGCAACGGCTTGCGTTTAATGATTTGAAAGAAGATTTCAGAATTTGTTATTTAGTCGGTTGTGGTATTCATGATCACAGGTGCATCAATAGGATCAACATCACCTTGCTGGCAAACCTGTCTATCCAGTGGAGCTAACTGACAAATAAGAATTTGGCCAGCGGCTTGAATCTCTACTGGCTCGGGTTGAATGGCCTTTTGACAATACTTTTTACCACTGAGAGCTTGAATAACGTTATTACGATCAAATTGAAGTCGATTGGATCTGTGATGTTCGGTGATAAAATTAATTTGATCAACAATGGCCCGTCGAACGATGTCTTCGCTTTGGCGGCTGGATAGATCTAACTCTCGCTGATAACTTCTTTGTGGTTCAGAGAAAGTTGTGGTGATCGGGCAAAACTGTGTTTGACCATTGACTTGGGTTAAACCAAAACCCACCTTAGCCATCGGACATTGTCCATCGCCCCGATCACGACAGCTTCCGCCTAAGGCCAGAATACTTTGGGGTTCGCGTTCGTTACAGGTTTGTTGAGCCAAACGAGAAGTATTAAACACATAGGTTCGATTGATATTTGGGGTCACGTTGTTCAATCGATTTCTCATTCCTGCCAGTAATCCTGTGCGATTGGCTTCAACATCTTGAACAACATGGACATGGGTTTCGCCATTGATCTCTTCTTTAAAGATGAGGGCATTGATTTCATAATTTTCGCGATTTTGCCAATTGATAGTGTTGATAAACTGCGAGTCGGGTCTAACACCTCGATCCAAGGTATTTGCATTGGGTGCTCTTAAGCTGGCCATGCAATGCTTAAGATTTTCAAAATCAATTTCTGCAAAAGCAGAAGAACAAAATGATAGCATCACAACAATAAGAGCAGCTTTTAGTATTTTCATATTTTTATTATGCCTAAGGAATGTTTGATTATAGAGGGGGCAACAAAAAACCCAGACCAAGGTCTAACATCTGCTTTTAAGAGCAAAAAATCACAAAGACTATGCCTATAATAAAGCATCACTTATAAGGAGACCGTCTATCAAATCCAGACTTCTCATGTTCGGTTTGATTTTTTACGCCTCAACTCTCTTTGCCCAGGGTGAAGAATTTCTACCCTCTGGAAGCTGCCCTAAAATTGTTCATTACCAGTATTACTCTTTTTGTTACGACAAAAATCATCGTCAAGCCAGCTGGACAAAACATCAAATTACTTTAGAGAGAATCAACGGAAAACAAAAAAGAACCAACGACTATCGAGCCGATCATAAAATGAATGATGCTGTCACAGAGAGAGATTACAAGGGCTCTGGATTTGATCGTGGACATCTTGTGCCTGCCGCGGACATGAAGCTCAATCGTGATATGATGAGTGAGACTTTTTATATGACCAATATGTCTCCTCAAGTGCCAAGCCTCAACCGAGGTCTTTGGGCCAAAATAGAAACTCATATGAGAAGTGCAGTTAAAAATCATGGTGATGCCCATGTGATCACGGCCCCCATTTTGTCGAGCGATTTACCGAGAATTCAATCCGGAGTCAGTATTCCAGATGCCTACTATAAGTTGGCTTATTTTCCAAAAGCCCGAATGATGCTCGCTTTTCTGGTTGAAAACAGGGCTTATGATTCAAAAGTAAAGATCGAGCAAGTTCAAGTAACAGTTCGACAAGTAGAGGAAGTGACAGGCTACGATTTCTTTTCTGAACTTCCTGATGAACTTGAAGATCAACTGGAAACACAAATCTAACCCATCGCGCAAATTGTTGTCCCTATTGAACCTCTGGCGTCTTTTAGACACAATGATGACAGTGTCTTAATAAAAGCCAAAGATCTGTCATGAGGGAGATTACAACCGTGCGATTGATACAACTGATTTTAATACTCTTTATTTTAATTCCAGCCACTGATGTGCTTGCCAAAATCCAGTGGAACGAGCCAGAGGTTGTGCCAGAGAAACTCACACGACCCAATCGACGGGTCTTGCGTTTTTCGGGTGTCACCACCCCAGGAGCCATGATTCGAATTAAAAAAAATGAAGTTAAACTTTTTTTAGACAGCGGAAAGGGGCGTCGTGCCCAGATCCCGCAAAAAAATAAAATCCAGTTTCCGGTGGCCGTTGATAGAGATGGCCAATTTACATTTGATCTCTATTTACCTACGGTGCCCGTTGAAATTCCTTTAGAGGTTAAAGAGGGTAAAGTATGGAAGCTTCACACTTTAAATTTCCGTGTCCCTGACGCAGGTACCGCCAATGATTTTCAAGCCATCGAAGAAAGCTTTCGCGATGTTGAAAACAATATTGAAAAAGTCGACAACAGTGATGGATATTACACTCGTAAAGGTGATCAAGGCCAAGTGATCAAAGATCGTTTGGGTAAAGTCGGTTACGATCAAAGTAAAATACAAGCCTATGGCGGTGCAGGGATCTCTTACTTTAAGACTTCTGTGGATACACCTAACTTGCAGACCAATCGATCAGGTTCTACTTTAGTTCTTCCATCGTGGAGACTGGGTGCTGACTGGAACTATTCACCGAAGTTTAAATTCAGAGCCGCTTTAAGAAGCTCTTCAGGCTCGACCGAAGATATTGGTGATGCGGCTTTAACGACTGGGGACAGTTTTAATTGGTTAGAGGCTCAAGCATCAGTTATTTACTTTCCAGAGTTTCTTAAGCGTGGTGTGGGACGTTTGGGTCTTGATTTAGGATTGCAGCTTCAGTCTTTGCCTTTATTTAGACCTCGCCCAGGTCTTCTCAATGAAGCTTATTTTGATAATGACACCTACAATTTTCATGTCGGTCTTTTTTATCAGAATCGCTTCAAAAGACTTTTTGATTACGAAATTTCTGGTCGATACATTTATCCCTTTGCTTCAGGTGATGCATTTAACATTGAATCCACATTCCCGCTGAATTTTGAATTTGTGGGTGGGATCAAGCGCCCACTGACGAAAGGACTCTCTTTTGGAGTCTACGGACAGTTCAATTCTTTTATGATGGATGTCAGTTTTCCAGTGGGGGCGACCGAGGTACAAAGTGATCTGACTTTAATGCTTTTCACTGTTGATTTACGTCTTATTGGAAGTTTCTAATCATTCTATTGACCTCTTTAGAAGAGGTTTTTAATGAATAGTAAAATCTTTTTCTTTGAGCTGCACCTTGCAACAAGGGCAGTGAGCTTTTTCTTTGATCGCCACAAGTTCTTGGCTTGATTCGTGAGTAAAAACCAGTGGAGTGCCACACAGGCAGCACTGGCTTTCAATTTCTATAAAGTCTTCTTGTTGTGGGGTCAGTTTCAAAGCTGCCGTTTTTGTGGGATTCATGAACCCGTCCTCCAGAAGGATGTCTCAATTCGTTACAAGACTTCATCGGAACATGATTAAAAAGCTTAAGAGTTATTAGAGAGTTGTGAGTTAAAAATGGTCCTCTCTACGGGGAAAAATTTGCACTATAAGGACTTCAGAGCTGCAGCAATAAGCATTCAAGCTAGCCAAAGAGACCTAGCTCGACTAAAAGCTAGGGTATGGATTTCTGGAGCACTTTTAAGCAAGAATGCCTGCATGACCCCTACGTCATAAGACCCCATATTATCACCGAATCAGTAGTGACTATTGATTGGCCCAAGACCGATTTTATTTTCGTTTTAGAAACAGGCTCTCTTGATCAATTTAAAGAGATGGTAGAAAAGATGAAATTAGCCCTTAAGCTGACTGATAAAAAGCTCACTATGATCGAACTTGATCAAGATGATCTTGATGGGGTTTTAAACCCCCATCCTCAGCAAAAAATTATTTTTTTTGGTCCCCATTACCCGGGTGTGATGGGCGAATGGATTCACTGGCAGGGCCTTCAAATTATAAAAACCCATAGTCTTGATGAGCTTGATAAAAATCCCAATTTGAAAAGAGAAACTTGGCAACACCTTAAACTTTTTGTGGGTTCTGTATGAAATTGATGATCATTTTTTTTGTGACATTGTTCAGTCTTAATAGCGTTGCTGATTGCACTGTATCTATTGAAATCAGAGACACCATAGGGCCTGCCACTTTTGATTACCTTGAACAGGCCATAGAAAAAGTGAACGAAAACAAGTGTCAGTCCATTCTTCTTAAGATCAATACACCTGGCGGAAACCTACAAAGCACACGAAAAATTGTTGAATTGATCATGTCATCCCCCTTTCCCTATCTTTGTTTGATTCATCCCTCAGGTGGGCATGCTGGCAGTGCTGGTGCAATCATCATGCAAGCTTGTCACGTTAATGGGGCTGTTGAAGCCACTAACATTGGTGCAGCTTCACCCATCTCTGGTAGTGGCGAGCAGATCTCTGATGATTTAAGAAAGAAACTTTTTGAAGACACTAAAAGTTGGGTCGAGGGATTGGCCAAATATCACGGACGAAGTTTAAAATTCGCTAAAGACATTGTGACAGAAGCGAAAGCTCTTGATGCTAAAAGTGCTTTTGAACAAAAAGCCATCGATATAGTGGTTAAGGACATTGATGAGTTTTTAGAGTTTGCATCCAAACAAGAAGTCAGATTGAAGTCCGAAGAAAAAACTTTAGTGGTGGTGGGTGATCTCATCGACTTCTCACCGGGACTTCGTCATGAGGTTTTACAGTTTTTCTCTAACCCTCAGCTTGTCTATCTTATCTTTATGGGAAGTTTAGGACTTCTTTATTTTGAACTGACCCATCCGGGTGCCATTGTTCCAGGTGTTATTGGTGCCATAGGGCTTGTCATATCTTTAATGAACTTTCATATGCTGGATGTGTCTTGGGGTGGGGTCGTGCTCATTGCCCTGGGGATGGCATTTATGTTTGCTGAACTTTTTGTGCCAAGCTTTGGCGCTCTTGGCCTTGGAGGGCTGACTTCTATGGTCGTGGGTTCACTGTTACTATTTGATGAAAAATCGGGATTTCAAATACCAATTACGTTTCTGCTCATCACTACATTTATCCTTTTTCTTTTGATGGCAGGCCTTTCTTATCTGGCCTATCAAGCCATGAGGCGAGGAGAGAAGAATCGAAAAGATGAAGACTTCACAGGCCAAGAAATTATAATCCGTAGCTTTGATGTTTCTACAAAAACAGGATTTGGTTTTATCCACGGCGAAATTTGGAAAGTGGTTTCTGATGAACCGCTTGCTAAAGATGACAAAGCCGTGGTGGTCAAAATTAAGGGTTTAACTTTAAAAGTAAAAAAAATTAACTAAGAGGAGTTTCTTTATGGGTTTATCATTTATTATTTTTCTGCTGATCTTTGGTTTGACGTTTTTAATGTCAATGATCAAAATTCTTAACGAATGGGAGCGAGGGGTTATTCTTCGTCTTGGACATTCCATTGGTATTAAGGGCCCAGGTCTTATCATCCTGATTCCGTTCGTTGATAAATTAGTTCGTGTGGATACAAGAACTGTGACCATGGACATTGCTCCCCAAGATGTGATCACACTTGATAACGTCAGTATGAAGGTGAATGCTGTTGTTTATTTTCGAGTGATGAATCCAGAGGCTGCAATCACAAAAATTGAAGACTACTATTTTGCAACCACCCAATTAGCGCAAACCACTTTGCGATCAATTATGGGTCAGTTTCAAATGGATGATATTTTATCCCAAAGAGATAAAATTAATGTGAAATTACAAAATATTATTGATGAGTCTACAGAACAGTGGGGAATTAAAGTCTCTAACGTAGAGCTTAAGCACATCGATCTTCCTAAAGAAATGCAAAGAGCCATGGCCCGCCAAGCAGAAGCCGAGCGTGAAAGACGAGCCAAGATTATCAGTGCCGAAGGTGAATTGCAGCGTTCTGAAAAGCTGATGCAAGCGGCACAAATGCTCGCCCAATCACCCACATCAATGCAGCTGGCCTACCTGCAATCTCTGACTGAAATCGCGGGAGATAAAACAAACACCATCGTGTTTCCGCTTCCTATGGATAGTTTTGGTAGTTTTTTTAAAGGCAAAGATTAATCATTTGGTATTAAAATTTTAAAGCTATTTTTTAATTAGAAAGCCACGGTCGAATCACCGTGGCTTTTTTTTTGGGTAAATATCTCTTCAATATAATTAACAATCACTTCTGTTCAATTGGATCCCTGAACCTAGACTTAGATCCTGCCTGAGCCAAAAACCATAATATTTTTGGCTACTCAATTTTCAATCTGTCGTTAATTTGAATTTAGTGTTATCGAGCGAGAACGCGCATCAAAAGCGATTTTTCTGCTTTTGTTTGAGTGTTTTTAAAAGCTTATGAATTTTAAACAAGAGTCGAATTTTTATTGAACCACTTTAAACAGGTGGTGCTAGCATTATCAAAGGCTTTTGATACACTAAAAGCAGTCATTTTGATCAGAATTTATATGGATTTTAGATTCAAAATAAAAATGTTCCAAGGATGGGATTTTTGCGCCACTTAATTTTACTTTTAATTTTTTTGCTCACAAAAAGTGTCTTGGCTAGCGATGCAAGAGTCTTGTTTGACGACCGAAGCCTCGAGCAAAATATCAGTGGTGTATGGACGCTGGATTGTTTGAATCAAAAAAAACCAGTTCAAGCACAAAAGTTTAAATTTGCTCGAGCCCCATGGAAGCTTTCTCGTCGCGGATCTATTTTTCAAGTTAAAAATCACAAGAATCAAATCAGAAGCCAGTGCAGTGGAGACCGTTTTGTTGTTAGGGGCGAGTTTAATATTCACGGTCGTGATCTTAACCACATGGAGATTTATTTTAATCAAAGAACCGATTGGGTGATTCATTTGCCGGTGAATCAGTATCTTTATGGTGTACTTGCGTCTGAGGTGCCACACAATTGGCCCATTGAAGCCCTTAAAGCTCAAGCGGTGGCATCAAGAACTTATTTTCTTTTTAAAAAGAAAGAGCGTCAAAAATGGCACTATGATGTTCGTGGCGATACATTAGACCAAGTTTTTAGTCTTAAAAGTCAAAAGTATCCTCAAATTATCCAAGCCGTCGATAGCACAGAAAACTTTGTTCTCAGAGATAAAGAAAGCGACGAAATCTTTGCAGCCTACTTTCACTCGGACTGTGGAGGCAAAACTTCCACTGAACAATCAGTGTGGCGAGAGCCCACGGCCATGAATCAAGCGGTGAGTGATCCCCTTTGTCAAACGGCACAAAAAAATAATTGGAGCTACCTTTTGGGTAAAACAGAACTGGTGACGTTACTGAAGTCACTTTTTTTTATCCCTTATGGAGCCGAGTTAGAATCCATTTACCCCAGAGTGCAAAATCATGACAGAGCTCATGTGGTTGATTTTTTATTTTCTGAAAAAATATTTAAACGTATGAGTGCCAATGATCTTCGAAAACTTTTGGGCTACGGCAAACTGAAAAGCACCCATTTTAAAGTCGAAGAAACCTCACAAGGACTTCTTTTTACCGGACGTGGATTTGGTCATGGTGTTGGTCTTTGTCAGTGGGGCGCCCAGCGCTGGGCTGAAAAAGGTAAAAATTATGAACATATTTTAAGCCACTATTATCCAAGTGCTAAAGTGGAAGGCCTTAAAAATCTAAAAAACCAACTGGTCAAAAGCGAGCAAGCGAAACTGAATCAGTAGTTATTGCTGCAGCGAGAAATCACATCAGTTGCATTCTCCTCTATTCGTGTAACAATAAATTATGGCACTAGCGCATTGGGTAGATTTTTTTGAAGATCTTAAAAACATTCGCGGGCGATCACAAAATACCATTTTGGCTTACAGGCGTGATCTTGAACTCTTTGCAGAGTATCTGAGCAAAAACAAAGATCTAGGCTCATTGTTTCATTACATGGATAAACAAAAGCTCTCGACCCGCTCGCAAGCACGAATCATCAGCAGTATCAGGACTTATTATAAATTTTGTCAGCGCCAGGGTGATAAGATCCCTGACATTACCCATCTTCGTCCGCCTAAGGTGAATGCAAAACTGCCTGATGCTTTAAGTTTCTCTGAGTTTCAAGAGCTTTTAGAGTCTTCAAGAGTGGAAGACCCGTATAAATCAGCGCGAAATCATATGACGTTGACCCTTCTTTTTGGTTTAGGTTGCAGAGTTTCTGAATTGATTCAGCTGAGCCTTTCTGATTACCACGAGTCCGATGCTTGGCTTAAAGTCGAAGGTAAGGGTGGAAAAGAAAGAATCGTCCCTTTGACGGATCATCTACTTCAAGAACTTAAAATCTACTTACGACAAGTTCGCCCCCATTTGGTGCGCGAAAAAGAAACATCACTTCTCATCAATGACCGTGGAAGGCGCCCTTCAAGAATTGATATTTGGCGTTGGCTGGACGCTTGGTCACAAAAAGCGGGCTTTGAAAAAAGTATTCATCCCCATCAGTTTCGCCATGGTTGTGCCACAGCTCTTCTTGAATCCGGTGCGGATTTAAGATCCATTCAAAAACTTTTGGGTCACTCGTCCATTCAAACGACCCAGATTTATACCTCGGTGAGTACAAAAAAAATGCAAGAGGCCATTGATGAACATCATCCTCTTTCAAACACCAAGAATATTTAACTCGCACAGAGTTTTTGTGAGGATCTATGTTGCTTAGTAATATCGAATCTATACCTGGTCGAACCATTGAAGCTCAATACGGAATAGTCATGGGCAGTAGTGTCCGCAGTAAGCACATTGGGCGCGACATGATGGCCGGCCTTAAAAACCTTTTTGGGGGAGAGCTTAAAGCCTATACCGAGCTTCTTAACGAATCCCGAGAAGAGGCTATGCAAAGAATCATCGCCCAAGCCCAAGCTCTGGGTGCTAACGGAATCATAAACATTCGTTTCTCAACGGCGGCGATCACAGTTGGTGCTGCCGAAATTCTTGTTTATGGTACAGCCGTTAAAGTCGTCTAGGATTTAAACAATGGGTCTTCTGTTTTTATTACTACTACTGATCTCAAGCTTTTTTGTGGGACGCTTTATTGAAGCCAGACATTTTAGTGAGCTTTTAAGACGAGAAGAAAAATTAAAATCTCTTAGAGCACGCACAACTGGAAAAAAAGAACATTTTAGTCTCAATCAAGGAGAACTTGTATTTGCGGGCGTGGTTGTTGGACAAAGTTATTTTAAATCTCTTTGGGCCTTCATCTCTGATTTGATCGGCGGCCGAGTTTATGCCTACGAAACACTTTTAGAACGGGGGCGAAGAGAGGCGTTGTTAAGGGTGAAAGAGATCGGCCAGCAAAAAAATGCCAAAGAGCTTGTCAATGTGCGCTTTGAAACCTCGGCCATAGCCGTCAGTGAAAATAATAATCCTAGTGGAGCTATAGAGATTTTTTGCTACGCGACCTTGATATATTAAAGGGCCGCATTCTTTTTGCCCTCCATCGGCTCCAGCAAAATCGAAAAATGCCTTTGATGCTCCAATTCTAGGTATAACTTTTAACGTTTTTTTGAGAAAAAATATCAAATGATGATCTCGGATTTTCTTAAAGTTTTAGTGGCGTTTTCCAATATACGCTGACTGCAGCAATATGACTGTAAAAGTAGATAAATGAATGAAATTTTTACAAATTATTTTTTATCTAAAAATTAAAGCTGTGCAAGGACAAGTAGAACTCTTGTAAGTTGTCATTTTTTCTTAATATGAAACTTATTCTTACATAGGTTAATCCTTGTGATAAGTGCTTGATAAAGAAAAACAACAACAACAAAATAAGTTTGGAGATATCTATGAAGTCATTATTAATTTTATTAATCTTATCTTTTGGTATGTACGCAAGTGCTACAAGTTTTCCGCCAAATCCTCCAGTTCAGGCGCTTTGTATGGAGTCTGGTCAAGACAGTCCGTTCATCATGGCAGAAATTTATGAGAACGAAGCAACTGTAGAGCTTAAATATATGAACATGGACGGAACTGAACAGTCTAAAGTTGAATTAATGGGAACCGAACCTGATTTATCTATTAATCACGTTACAGGTGAAGACGGTGAAAAACTCATTATTATACAAAGTATATCCGCCACTGAGACTGGCGTAAGCGTTAAAGTTCTTGTTTGTGTAGAATAGTTTTAAACATCAAACTTTGATTAAAAAATAAGTCATTGTCGGGTATCCATACTCGACAATCACTTTTTCAGACATCTTTATATTCACAGTATCAAGAAAAATTTAAATCAATTTCTATTCGGATTAAGAATCCGCCATTCAGCATCCGTTAAAAGTTTCAGTGTGTATAAGGGTTTTTAACTCAGAATCGTTTTTGAAACTGACCACAAGAATGATTATTAATTCTTTTGTCCGTTCCGATTTTGGTTTTCGACCTATACGTGTCGAAGTTGTACTGACCCCTGGCGTCTCCCAAATTCAAATTTTAGGCCTTGCCGATCAAGTGATCAAAGAGAGTTCAAAACGAATTATTTCGGCCCTTCGTCATCAGGGCTTTCGAATTCCGCCGGGCAAACAAGTTTTGGTGAATCTTCAGCCCAATTATCTTAAAAAAAGCAGTCAAGGACTAGATCTTGCCATAGCGGCCGGTTTACTTTTTGAGTCCGAGCAAGTCAGCCCAGAAAATTTTAATATTAAAGAGGATTATTTTTACGGGGCCCTTGGCCTAAAGGGTGAAATTATAGTGCCAGAAGATCTTTCTTTGCTGAATTTCGAGAAGTTTTATAAAAAACTAATCACTGGTGAAACTTCTAAAGATTGGCGATTTGATGTTTTAGAAGCACAAAGCCTTTCAGAACTCAGTCAACCTCAACAAAAAAATAAAAATGAGAATCTTTTTTTATGCCAGCCGACTGAATTTAATTCACAGATATTTTTTGATCAAAATCTTTCACGACTGATGGCGATCACAGGTCTTGGAGAGCATCCTTTGCTGATTGCAGGTTACGCCGGATGTGGCAAAACAACATTGGTCGAAAACTTGGCCACAATTTTAGATCCCCCCAGTGAGAGTCTTTTTTTAGAAGCTAAAAAGTATTGGCTGATGTCAGGACGTGACCTTAAAACAAGACCCATTGTTGAGCCCCATCATTCAACCACTCCGGCTGCCATGATTGGTGGTGGGTCTAATCTTAAATTTGGCGAGATCTCTTTAGCCCATGGGGGGACATTGATTCTTGATGAACTTTTAGAGTTCCACCCCAGTGTGCAAAGCTCACTCAGAGAGCCTATGGAGAAGGGTTTGATTTATCTCTCTCGCAATGGTCAACGTAAAACCTATCCGGCCCAGATGCTGATCCTTGCGACCACTAACCTTTGTCCTTGTGGACAGTTTCAGCCCCAAGCTAGTTATCAATGTCGTTGCTCGAGTTTAAAATTAAGAAGCTATCTTGAGCGATTAACTGGCCCCTTTTTAGATCGGTTCTCTATTTTTCACCTCTATCAAAAACCAAAAATTGATCTTAAGGTTTCACTGGCAAGCATTCAGGGTTTTATTAAAGAGGGGCGAGAGTTCATGCAAAAAACTCGTGAGCAAAACATTACAAACCAATTTTTAAGCGAAAATTTTTTGATCAATCAGCTATCAAAAAATGTTTTGCCGGGGATGATTCCATTTTCTAAAAGCCACCGGCGACGCCTGAGTCTTTTGCGCGTGGCTCGAACAATCGCCGATCTTCAGTCGAGCCTTTGGATTGAGCAGCAACATCTCGAAGAGGCCCAAGGATGGACTGCTAGTGATATCTATAAGTTAGAGCGTTTTCGCGTGGAAGATTTTGCTATGCGCTAAGATCTGTGAACTTGCCTGAATGAAACGATCAACGTACTATTCGACATCACTTTTTCTGGTGGTGTGGCCGAGCGGCTAGGCAGTGGACTGCAAATCCATCCACGGGGATTCGAATTCCTCCACCACCTCCATTTTAAAAAGTACCAAGTCCCTTTTCCGTAAAATACCAAGCTTGTTATATTTTATAAAATAGCGCTCTTCTCATTTAACTTTTTACTCAAAGGCAGCAAGTTAAGGTACCAAGTTCTTTTTCCGTAAAAATACCAAGCTACTTTTATTTGTTCTATTGGAGTTTGGTATTTTTACGGAAAAGGGACTTGGTACCTTCAAGTGAGCATGTAGTTGAGGATGCGGCCGTTGCGGACGTCGGGGAGAGAGTTGACGAGGGTGTCGGGGATTCCGGCGGCTCGAGAGACTGTTTTGTAGATGTCGGCGGCGGATACCCGCATGTCGCGGCCACGGGTGCCGGTAGCGATTGGGGCGCCGGTGTCGTCGGGACGGAAATATGTGACTTCTCCGGCGGTCGAAACGTTGATGTCGCCGTAGTAGCCGCCATTGATCATGCCGCCAGCAAGGACGACTCCATTTTTTGTACCTTCACCCGTTGAATTTCTTAGGGGTGAGCGACCACCATCCAGTGTGTACATTACGATTAACGTATTATTATATAAGCCAGAGGCTTTGAGTTGAGTGATCAGTCTTGCCAGTGTCAGCCCTGACTGTTGGGCCATAGTATTCATTAAAAATGGTGTGCGATTGGTATGAACATCATGGATATCAAAATCAATCCCGATCGATCGCACCCGTCGACCCAATAAAAGTTTATGGCTAAAACCAAAAAGTTCACCCACATGCCAGCGGCCAGAACTGACAGTGCAGGCATCAGCATTATCACCGGGACAGGTTAATTGACCTGTGATTCCACTGGTCCAGTATTCGATTTCGGCTTGAGAAAGTGTGACCGGTGTCGTTTGCATTTGTTGACCACTGACAAGTGCAGTTTGCACGGCATCCAGTTTAGCATCGTGGTTGGTTTGTGCTTGTTGGGTCGCCATCATGCGACCCAGAAAATTTTGATCGATCCGTTTAAGAAGGCGTGTGATAGTGGCACCATGCCTTTGCAAATTGGTTTGTACAGGTGCGGGACCAGAGTCTGAAAAAGCGGTTGT
>CAYMBT010000022.1:0-20024 GCA_964388755.1 uncultured Pseudobdellovibrionaceae bacterium
TTCATAGGCTTTCTGAGCGATGTATCTGGGGTACTCAGCAAGATCTCTTTTTGAGAGTTGCAAATTAACCCGCATGGTGTAAGTGGCTTATGAAAAGGTCACAAGAAATTTATTAGTATCCTCCATGCGAGGGGCAAATCCTATATAAAGCCAGTTCACCTCTTGCATAGACTGAACTTGATAAACGTAGGCCTTATGGACCAGATCATCTAAACTGTACTCGAAAGCTTGAACAGAAGGTGAAATTAAAGAAATAACTACGACTAAAAAATAGCGAATGCCCATAAACCCAACCCGAAAATGTAATTTTTTTTGAAAGAAACCTCTTATAGACTTTTTTTCAAAGATTAAACCTAAAATCGTTCAACCAGATAAATTTTTCTCAACTGACCTGTTTTTTAACATTGGCTTTAGGGCTGATGAAAAATAAAAAAGTTTCGGTCATTAACTATGGTTTGTGAATGAATTATAGGAGGGATTGCGGGGGGTGTGGGGGTGGGATATAGGGTAGTTATGGGTCAGAAAATAGTTTTGGTGGTTTTAGTTTTTATTGGGGTGACGGGTTGTCAGCCTTTTAAGAGTTATCAAGAGTTTAATCGGTTGGCTGAGAGAAAAGAGTTTTATCTCGTGGATAAAAATTCGTTTGATCGGGCCGATATTGACAGTGTTTCTGTTTTATCCAAGGGGATGCGGGATTTTGTTTTAAAATTTCCTAGTACACGTGAGACTGCAAAAGTTGAAAAAATGTTGGCTGATGTTTACGCAAAGGCCGACTCGCTCGGTACCCGGCTTTTTCAAGAGCTTAAAAATCAAGAAAAAGAAATCATTTATGATATGCTTCCATTGATTGATTCCATCGAAAAAATTTCACAACACATTGTTTCGGAGTCTAAAAAACAAAAGCCGTTTTTTAGAGTTATGGTCGACAAAAATGAATGTCGTGCCATTTATCTAGGGCGTGAACTGGATAAATTTAAAATGAACCTTAAAATAGGAAAGGTCATTGAGGTCGGAAAAAGTGAAATTAAGATGAATATCTTGCTGGACACCCATAATTTCAATCTCGATTCTTACCCCAGGCTTAAAAAACGTATTGGTACTGATGAGCAAATCTATAGGTATCAGCTCGACAAAAGCCAATCTATAAAATGCGAAGTCGCTGAACAATTAAAATCAGAATTTTTAAAGTTTGATGAGAGAATTGAGGATTTAAAAGGTACCAGTAAGGATTATATTTTTCTTTCTTTATTACTCAAACTTATTGAGAATAAAAAAGCTCAATAAATTTGAAATTAAATTTTATTTTCAAGTTGAGCTCGTCCAGGATAAAAAATGAAAGCTATTTCGTTTGAAAATTTAAGGGGCTTAACAAAAACACAGGGCGGTCTGGATCAGTCTGAAGTCTCATCACAACAAACGCGCTTTGGTTTTAATAACATCGTTGAAGTTTCAGGCCATCCATTTTTAGAACTTATAGTGGATACCCTTAAAGATCCCATGATCTGGTTTCTTATTGTTATCGGATCAATTTTTCTTTTTATGGGTCAAACCACAGATGGACTCACCTTATTAGGGGCTGTTTTGCCTCTTTTGTTTATGGATGCCTTTCTTCACTGGAGAACTCAAGCCTCCACCGCCAGCCTTAAAAGTCAGCTGAGTTCCCGTGTATTCGTACGACGTCAATCCACAAAAATCCAAATTGACTCTCGTGATCTTGTTCCAGGGGACATTGTTATTATAGAGCCAGGAACTTTGTTACCAGCGGATGGTCTATTTGAAATCACCCATGAAATTCAGGTGGATGAATCCACCCTCACAGGCGAATCTCTTCCGGTCACTAAGAAAGCAACAATTTTAGACCCCTTTAAACTATCAACTTTAGATATTGTTAAAGTACCCGCTGAAAACTTAGGTTATGCGGGAACTCGGGTTTTGATGGGACAAGGTGAACTGCGTGTTCTCTTCACTGGGGTCAGTACATCTTACGGTGAAATCGTTCAGTCTGTATCTCGCATGCCCCATGAGCTCACACCACTGCAAAATTCCATTGGAAAGCTTGTACGTACCTTAATTTTTGGAGCCGCTTTATTTTGCCTCATATTAGCGGTGGTCCGAATCTACCAAGGTCATGGTTGGCTGGATGCTCTTTTAAGTGCCTCTACACTGGCTATCGCCGCAATTCCTGAAGAGTTTCCCGTAGTGTTCACCTTTTTTTTAGGCGTTGGAATATATCGTCTCGCCAAGAAACGCGCCCTTGTCAGGCGCGCCGTCAGTGTTGAAAACATTGGTAGAGTCACACAGATTTGTACTGACAAAACTGGTACCATTACCGTGGGACACCTGAAACTCACCCATACTGAATCAGTCTTTGATAACGAGAATTCCTTATTGAATATCGCTTGGGTCGCATCAAGCACTGATACTGATCCCGTGGACATGGCTATAATTGAATTGGCACAGCAAAATGCAATTCAAAAACCACAGATCGTAAAGACTGTTCCTTTTACAGAAGATCGAAAACGAGAAACTGGTTTCTTTAAAAATACCGATGAAATTTATTGGGCCTGTGTCAAAGGGGCCCCAGAAACTATTCTTTCTTTATCGAATTTAACCTTGGATCAAAGTTCACACTGGAAACTGAGAATCACTGAGTATGCAAAAGCTGGTCATAAGGTCATTGCTGTGGCTCAAAAGAAAATGGAAGACTCTTCTCTGAATATTGAACCCAAAGATAATTTTGAATTTTGTGGACTTTTAGCTTTTGAAGATCCTGTGCGACCCGAGGTGGCGGAGGCTATGTCCTATTGCCGAGCCAGTGGCATTAGAGTTCTGATGATCACAGGTGATCACCCCGATACCTCGGCAGCCATTGCCAAAGATGCTGGTATGACTCTCAAAGAACCTGTGGTTTTATCCGCACAAGATGATCCCGCTCGATTGAGTGAAGAGTGGCTTTATCAAAATCCAGAATATCTTAAAAATCTTGATGTAGTTGCCCGTTGTACGCCCATGCAAAAGTTAACTATTGTAAAAGCTTTAAAACAATCCGGTGAAATCGTTGCTGTGACCGGTGACGGAGTCAATGACGTTCCAGCTTTGAAAGCAGCTGACATTGGCATTGCCATGGGCGAAAGAGGTACGCGAAGTGCAAAAGAGGTTTCGTCCATAATTTTGGCAGACGATAACTTTAGCACGATCATCAATGCTATCCGCGAGGGACGACAACTTTTTATAAATTTAAAAATGAGTTTTCAGTATCTGTTGCTCATCCATATCCCACTCGTGCTTACAGCGGCCATTATCCCTTTATCAGGTTATCCATTGGTTTATCTTCCAATTCATATTGTTTGGCTTGAGTTAATTATTCATCCGACAGCCATGTTAGCCTTTCAGTCTTCTGCCACTGACAATCTTGTTGCGGTTCATAGACAAAGAAATTTTTTTTCAAATCTTGAAGTGACTCATTTTTTATTGTTAGGCACGGCTTTGACTGTTGCTATAACTTGGATATTTGTTTTTCATTTCAATGAATCCTCAAATATTGAACATGCCAGAGCCCTTGTACTCGCTATTCTCGCAATCTGGAGCGGGGTTGTTACATTATCTTTGACTCAATTTAAATCCATAACAGCAATGATCTTAACAGGCTCAACAGTATTAATCACATTAGTTCTTATACAAATGTCTCAATCTCTTGGTTTTCTTCATTTGGCACCACTTAAGAGTTTTGATGGGATACTGATCGGTGCTTTATCATTGTTATTTTTATTCTCTTTAAAAATTTCTCAACTTTTAGAAATCAAAAAAAACACCCAAAAAGGAAATTGAGCCTTATTACTAAGGGCTCCAATTTTAGGGCTCACCCCATATTAAGTTTTCATAACAAGCGAGACCACTGATTTTATGACTTCGAGAGTTGACAAGGGATATTTCGACTTTTAATGAATCAATAATATCAAGGTTCTGTGAGTTTATGAATTTGTTCAAAAGAAAGCCCCAAGTCTTTTCTTTCGACCATAATAACCCACTGAGCGTCAGATGTGATGGTATTGTCCCTATAAATTTCTTCAGAATAGCCTTCACTATAATTTTCAGAAATAATTTGGAATACTTTTGTCACATCATCCCTAAGACTGCTGATCGCCTTAAGCAAAGAGTCTTTATTTAAATCGACGGACTCATTCAAAGAGATTGTCAGAACACCATTGGCTTTTGAATTTGGAAAATCTTCCCAAGACATTGTCTCATTTAAGTTATCCAGTGCGCTGGATAAAGAAACTTCAATATTTTGTTTTTTACAGAGCTGCTCATTCAATTGTTTGAGGTATGGACGTTCAAGTGATCCTTCAAGCTCAGCTTGAGTGATATCAAAATGATCTAAAAAACTTTTTAAGCCATTTTTTTTCTGGATTTTTAAGGGACTATTTAAATCTCTACAAACCCATAAAAGCTGTCTTAAAAGCGCCACTTTAATCAACCCACTGATATCCAAAGTGCTTGTTTTGAGCAGAAGTGTTTCTGATAACACTTTGATCATGTCATTAACATAGTCATAAAGCGTAAAAGATCTTTTGTCTTTGATAACGAAAGGACAATCCCAAGAAATCAACTTCCCATTTTCATCTTTGAGTAGATGAGCTTTGGATAAAGTTTCAAGTTTTAAAAGATAGTCTTTAACACTTTTTTTGCTTTCTAAATATAAAAAGTCAATATCAAAGAGCGAGTTAGGATGATAAATGACTCCATCGTCATCGCGTAGGATAATGTCTTGCTCTGTGATATCAATTTTAAGTTCTTTTATCAGGGTTTGGTAGGTGGCATTATGAATTCTATATTCAATAACTTCATTTTTTATTAAACTTTTAAGCCATTCTCTGCAATCAAATTCTTTTTTTTCAACTTGCACTTGCTTAGAAATTTGAATGAGGACTGGATGATTAATTTCAAAATAATCTTTAAAAAACGGACTAGTCCAATTATAAAACCCACTGGAAGTTTTAAAAACATGGACCATAATAGGCTTTTTAAATTGTTCCACTAATTGACCAACAACAAATCCATCAAATGTCGGCTGATAATTTGCTCGCTCTAGAAGTCCTTTTTTCTTCATATATAAATCCCCATACCTCAGACTTCAGCCTAAACCTTTTCCCCTCAAAAGTTAAATTGCTCTTTAAACTGTCTTGAGTTTTTTAATTTTGAGGATTTTGAGTTAAGTCATGGCTTTCTAAAATCTTATAGCAAAGTCCTAAAGCTGCACCCCAGATGATATGGGATACGATTTTATCCACATTGTCTTTGACTTCGATTTCAGGAGGAGGCGGAAGCAATTTTAAGGCGGGGAGCCAACCCCAGTAGCTGGTGGCCCAAACTAGAAGTCCAAAAGAGGCACCAGACTGTATTGAGCTGACTGATTTTGGTAATAAGGCTCGGTACAAACTATAAAAAGAACCTGCGGCCATGCCGTAGGCAAAATGACTGCTCCAAACCATAGGTTGAAATTTTTCTTGATCATTTTCTTCGACATTGACGGTTTGTAAAAGAGCACTGGTAACCTGTTCTGGTGGTGTTTCACCAGAATCACGTTCAAAAAACTTCTTTGAAATAACTAAATAAGCATTCATTGGAAAGGTGGCTATAACACCTGAAAGAGCGGCCGCATTCAGTGAGGGTTTAATGAGCATGGTAGATTCTCCTTATGACAGTGCATCCATTTTGATTAATACAGGATTTCGGCTTCTTGTGAACTCCCATAGACATTGGATTTTTTGGACGATGACATGTCTTCACAAGAAGATGCGCATTTTCTGCAAACCTCTGCACACTCTTTCATAAATTCTCCATCCATGGCCTCGCACTCTTCGGCGCACTCAAGGCAAACTTTTGCACAGGCTTCACAAATAAAAGAATGTTGTTCGGACTCTAAAAGCATGGCACTCGCTGATAAACGGCATAAGTCTGCACACACTTGAAGAAGGGCAATATGTTTTGGGTTGGCGTGATCTCCGCCTTTTTCTAAACATTGCGGAATTGTTTGAGTGCAAACTTCAAAGCATTCTAAGCAGTCTTCAGTACAATCTTTCATTTTTTTGTTCCGTTGGTCCATAATTTCCTCCTTAAAGGGGTCATTTTTCCGTTTATGATTTTGAGTCAATATCTCATTCATCTCATGGGTTAATATTTACGATGAGCAATTAATGTGCCGCTTGAAAGAGTAAAGTTCAAAAAATTGAAATTTGTTGGTGTTTAGATTTTTTTTTCGAAAGGGATATGACTCTACTTATAACTATGTTTATAAAAAGTTGATTGTCTTTTTGTGGGATTTTAAAACTAAAAAAAATAATTTTTTCTTTCTTTTATTTGAACTTAAGATTTAAAGATCAGGATTGGGCCTAAAATCAAACGATGATCATTTGAGATGAATTTGGGGGCCTAAGAAGTAAAGATGTGAACTTAAGGCTCAGAATATAAATTCTTGCGCCTCAGATTGAACGAGTCTTTGAGGTGTTAAGATTTACTTAGCACTCTCGTGAACAAAGCGAGTGGTGTAGTACTTAATCAGATAATCCACTTTAATAGGCTGATTATTATAGGCCCAAACAAGATCACCAAAGGGTCCCCATTTAGCCATTAAAAACTCTTCATCAGACTCTTGATTTTGAAATGCGGGGTTCAGACCAGTGGATCGATGAAACTTCATAGAGATGGTGCCCGGTTGTTTCATGCTAAAAATAAGCTTAAAGCCATTTCTAAAAAGCATAAAGTCAGCTTGGGTTTGAGAGATCGAGTAAACTTTAACTCGACCCATAGGAGAGCCCTTCATTTGATTAAAGGCATTGGTAGAATCAATGAATTCACGCTTAAGGCTGATCAAAAAAAGCAGAGTCTCGTTATAGAGTTGTTTTTCTGGTTCAAATCCAGTGGTGATTTGAATCATTCCTGACTCTTCCATCTGTTGTTCGGCTTGAACTAAATCTTTGATCCAAGAAAGTTTATCCATTTTAACCAGCCTCCGGCGACGCTCTGCCGCATATGCTATGTTATTGAGAAAATCGTAAACCTGTCAAGTTGTCACAGGCGAACGTTGAAAAAAGTAGTAAATCCCCCAAATGACTCTTGTTCTTGGCCATAATAAAGCCCCAGGGTAAAGGTGATTGGCACATGAAAGCCCACACCCACATTGGTTTCTAGCTCTAAACCGTAGCCTGTGAACCAACGACCAAACTCAGCCAGGCGCGAAGTGTTGGTTTGAGAGCTGCTGTAACGACCATCTAAAGTGGTGGCATCAAACACCACAGAGCCCTGTAAGTTTTTAAGAAAAAGAGGTGGGGTTGTATAACCCTTAAAATAGGAAGCGATGGGAAAACGGTATTCTAAATTGGAGTTCAAAATATTTCGCGCCACAAAAATACCCGTTGGGTAACCCCGCTGAAGAAATGATGTGTTTGTGATTTGTGGATTAAAAAAGGGTCCAGCCAACGTACTGGTGGCAAAAAAACCATTAGTGAGTTCTGGAGCATAACTTCCGTTGATCCCCCAATAAAGCACATGACGGCGCGGGGTAAAGGATGACCAGAATGTACCTAAATGTGCATAAGTCTCTGCATATCTTTCATTGCCAAGGTCAGCGAGAAAGTTTTTGTGGCCAAGCTCTGACCTGACCCCAGAGCTGATTGAAATATCATCGCGATTTTGTTTAAGATTGCGATAAGAAACTTCAAGCTGTGGTCCTTGGCGAATAAAAATAGAGTTGTTAAATTCTAAAGAGCTATAGTTCCAACGAAATAGCACTTGGGTGAAATCAATAAACTTTAAGGGATAAGCTAAAAGAAGATTGGCGTTAGAAAAATGGAGAGTCGATCTTGTATTATAAAAGTAACTATAAAAATCAGAAACACCCACACCCATAGCTAATGGAAACGAGCGATTCATATAAGACAAAGAAGCCCCAGGCTTTTTTGTCAAAGTATCCCATTGACCCACCAGGGAAATAGAATTGATGCCTAATGGGTCGCCTGCTGAAGTCATGGCTTGGTAAAGTGTTCCGCCATCCACCAAATACAAAAACGGAATCCAATGGTTAGGATAAAGATATCGCCAAGGCGAAAAACTTTCGGCCTTAAGGCGACTGGTCGCCGTAACATCAGCTTTTTTTTCTTCAGTTTCAGGATTTTGATTGTTATCAGTTTTTAAATTTTCAGCCTCGCTCAGCTCTGGGTCAATCGACTGAAAGATTCTTTCGACTTGTGGGGGAGAGTCGGCCAATGACTCCCACTGAGCCGCATTTAAAAATTTGATTTTAAAACCCTGTGAAGTCAGTTCTGAAAAATAAAGATCATCAGTCAGTGGATCAATTTCACCATCAAGTACGCGAGTTAATGTATTGCTGATGGCTTGCTGCTTTTTAAATTCATTTTTAGGGGCAAGGTAAAGATTTTCAATACCACTACTATTGGACGAATAAAGTAGCCCGAGGTGAGACTGTTTCATAAAGCGGGCATGGGTTAAACTTTTTTCTCGATCCACTTTTAATGTTTCAAGACTCAATTCAACCGGCCGAGATATTTCGCCGGCTTTTTGTTGAACAAAATAAAGTTTTTTATCATTAAAACAGCTTAAGGATTGGATGTTCTCGCCCCAGTCGCCACGATAAACGATCTCTTCTTTTTCGCTCAGCCAATTTCGACGGATGATTTGTTTTGATCCCACTCGGTTTTGTAAATAATAAAGAAATTTTCCGCGATCAGAAAAGCAGGGCTGATGGGCTCTTTGACCATGGGTTAATCGTTTGGATTTTTTGCTATGGAGATCATAATAATAGAGATCAAAAAAACGATAGTAACGGTCATAGGACTCAAGTTTTTCATAAACAAAGCCAGAGGCGCTGGGATGCCAAGCCACTTTTTCGCCCATGGTTTTATCAATCACTTTTTTCGGCTTATAACCCAGAAAAGCTTTTCTAGGATGGCGAAGGGTCAGATAAATATTGCCCTGATCGTGGTGATCTTTTCTGACAAAAGCCATCCACAGCCCATCGGGACTGATCGAGGGTGACGTGAAGGAACCCTCACCCGGTGTCACCTTGGGCGCATCAATGTGTGGAGCAGTCAGCGCTTTGTCGATTTGATTTTGGGCGCGGATTTGCCAGAAGTGATAAATTTTATTCAACTGTTCGTTGTAGTTAAGACCCAAATGGCTCTCGATGACTCCATCAAGTAAGTAAGGAATTCTTCTTGAATAGGACTGATTGAATTTATAAATACTCTCAAGGCCTCCGGTTTGAACAATCCCATCCCAAAGTATTCCGCCAAAAAGATAAGCGCGCGAGGCCCCCAGCCAATCAGGATGATCATCATTAAGGTCTGATAATTTAAAATCCGACCATTTTCTTTCTAAAGTCAGGCTTCGCGCCATGCCTTCAATATATTGTGAGTTCAGTCGACCACCTCGTTTTGAATAATGGGACTCAGTAAATACGGCGAGGCCTTCAGTGTACCAGCGGGGAAGAATCATATTGGGGTGGGCGATAGAACCAAAAATCCAATAAAACGGTGACATAAAACCGTGGACGGGTTCCATATTAAGTATGTGGGTGTATTCGTGCACCAAAAGTTCGTAAAGATAATCATTAAACTCTCCGATGGAAGAGTGGTTACTGGGCAGCACTGGATAAAGTGTCATGATCGGGTGGGGAGTCACTTGGGCCGAGCCATTGGCAAGGTCACTATTATCAAGAAGTACGATGGTCATCTTGCGGGAAGGCTCTTTAAAAAGAGGCAGAACCCTTTTTTTTGCCCGTTCAAATTGCATAACAGCGTACTCGGCATATTCCTGATGCCTGGCATCAAACAGCCAGTACGCACTCTCGGTTTCAAATTCTTTCCATACAATGTTGGGATCCACTTGGGCTTGTAAGCCTAGAGGGATCAGTGAAAGCGAGAACAGGGTGGTGAGCAAACGAATGATAAATTTATAAGTGAATCCCATGAAATCCCTTCTCACTGCAGAATGAAATGTTTTAAGAGTTTGACATCAATCAAAGAGATTTTAAAATACTAACATACAAAGGAGTGCAAAATGTTAAAGAAAATCATTTTGTCTTTATCGGTTTTAGTTTTTATCGCAGCTTGTTCATCAAAAAAGAAAGATGATTCTGTTATTGATGCCATGGAAGTCGATGGTGGAATCACAGAAAAACCTCTTGGCTTTGATCCCATGGGTTCAGACAGTGGAAACATTCCCGGTCTTGCAACTGTTCATTTTGAATACGATCGATTTGTTTTAAGCCCAGAAGCTAGAAACATTTTATCGCAAAATGCAGAGTTCATGCGCAAGAATGAAAACATTAGTCTTCAAATTGAAGGCCATTGTGATTCACGCGGATCCATCGAATACAATTTAACGCTTGGAGAGAGAAGAGCCAATTCGGTTAAATCTTATCTCGCTAGCCTTGGTATTCCTGAAACACGGCTTTCGATCCTCAGCTACGGTGAAGAAAAGCCTGTGAACGCTGGTGACAACGAATCGGCCCACGCGGCCAATCGTCGTGCTAACTTCGTTCCCATTCAGTAATAAAATATGACTTCTTTACAAGAAGTGACATTTCAAAGAATTCAAAAGGCCCTTTACCTGGGCCTTTTGCTTTTTTCTTTTGTGTCTTGTGTGAATATGGAGCCGGCTATCGAAGAGTTCAATCTGGCCAAAGTCGCCCTGAGGGCTGCTGAGGAGAGCGAGGCCAAACGCTATGCGCCTAATGTGTTTTCTGAGGCCAATCGCAACTTTAAGATGGGCGAAGCCTCGTTTAAAGACCGTTCTTATCAAAAGTCTGCTGAATATTTTGAAAAATCGCGCTATTATTCTGAGAAAGCCGAGAACATCTCGCGCTTAAAGATGTTTAAACAGGGAGACGCGGTTCAATGAGAATCTTAATAATTTCAATACTACTCCTTTCCATAACTGGCTGCTTAAAAACCCGTGCTGAACTTCAGGGTGATAACTCTTCAAGTTTAAGAACGGATACTGAAGGTCGTTATGTCAGCGGTCAAATGAACCAACAGCAGCGCGCCCAAATCGATTCTCGTTTTTTTGAAATTGATCGTGACTTCAGACAACTCTACGGAAAAATCGAAGCCATGGAAAAGCAGATCAGTGATATTCAACCGGCTTCACCTATGGCACCCACTGACGGGTCAAGCTCTGATAAAGTTTCTGCTTTAGAAAAAAGAATATCAACACTGGAAGAAGCCCTTCTCGCTATTGACAAAAAAGTTTCACAACTCGGTGGTGCTGACAAAAAAACCAGTGCTGTCCTTAAGCCAGCTCGTGCCAAGGGTCCTTTTGGTCTTGGTGAAATTTTATTTTCCCAAGGTAAGTATGCCGAAGCCATTACGTCTTATGATAAATATCGTAAACAGTTTCCCCGCGGAAAACATTATGCTGAAGCCACCCTTAAATTGGGTTTAAGCTTTCAAAAGCTAAAGATGAATCAAGATGCCAAAGCTTTTTACAAAGAAGTGATCCAGCGTTATCCCAACACCATGGTTTCTCAGCAGGCCCAAAAAAACTTAAAAAGTATTTAAAGTGAAATCGGTTCTCGCTATTGAAACCAGTTGTGATGATACATCTGTGGCTCTTGTTCGTTCAGACCATTATGTTGAGTGCTGCCTTGTCGCCAGCCAAGATCTTGCCCATAGTCCTTACGGTGGAGTCGTCCCCGAAATTGCCAGTCGTAATCATAGCACACATCTTTTGCCACTGATCGACGAAGCATTAAAACGCTCAAAAAAAAATTGGGATGATATATTAGGAATTGCTGTGACCAATCGGCCAGGGCTTATGGGTTCTCTGATTGTTGGGTTGGTGACAGCAAAAACTTTAGCCTTGGCCCGTTCAAAACCTCTGATTGGTATCCATCATATCGAAGGCCATATCATGGCTCCCTTTTTAAATGACGAAACCTACGGTGGTTCTGATTTTTATAATGAAGAGTTTTTAGCTCTGATTGTCAGTGGTGGGCACACCCAGCTTTATCAAGTCAGCGGTTTTGGTCAGTACAAAAATTTAGGAGAGACCATCGACGATGCCGCCGGTGAAGCATTTGATAAATTCGCTAAAATGCTTAACTTACCCTATCCGGGCGGCGTCCATATCGATCGTTTAGCAGCGACGGGTGACCCTAAGGCCTATGATTTTCCAAGGCCACTGATGAAAGAAGATAATTTTAGTTTCTCTGGTCTTAAATCGGCGGCCCAAAGATTACTACAGACTCTTTCTCCGGATGAAATTGAAAAAGAAAAAAATAATCTTTGTGCCAGTTATCAAAAAGCAATCGTTGATGTACTTGTGACAAAGCTTGAAAGAGCGATTAAAAAAACAAAAGTAAAACGCTTTATAGTTTCTGGTGGGGTCAGTGCAAACTCTGAACTCAGAAAGTCAGTTGAAAGCCTTGCCCAGAAATTGAAGTGCGAAATAGCTTTACCACCTTTAAGATACTGCACTGACAATGCCGCTATGATTGGACTTGTGGGTTTGATGAGATTCAATCTTGGTGAGAGCTCACCGCAAAGTATTGCGCCTGTGGCCCGAGTGTCTTTATGAGCGAAACACTCAAACAAAAAATTGTCGCTCGGATGACCGCCCTTGATATTTCTCCGAAAAGGTCACTGGGGCAAAACTTTTTAATCAGTGACTCTGTGGTTGATAAAATTATGGCTTTAGCCCAACCCGAAAAGTTTGACCAAACCATTGAAGTGGGGCCAGGACTAGGGGCTTTGACGGATCACCTTATAAAGAAATCACAAAAACTCACCCTTATCGAGCTTGATAAAGCTTTCGCAAAATTTTGGACTCAAAAAGAACAAACTGTTCTCGAGGCTGATGCACTGATGGTCAATTGGTCTGAACTCTTGGACCCATCATTAACGACTTTACTGGTGAGCAACTTACCCTATCAAATCTCTTCACGGCTTGTTGTTGATCTCACTTTGCAGACCAAAAGTTTTGATCGCATGGTTCTGATGTTTCAAAAAGAAGTGGCGCAACGAATGACGGCCGAACCCTCATCATCTCAATATGGGCTACTGACAGTGATTACCCGAGCGTATTGGGATATTAATTTAGGTCTAGAGGCGGGTCCGGTGGACTTCTTTCCTAAGCCCAATGTGGCCAGCCGAGTGTTGGTGTTTCGTCAAAAAAAAGAGCTGCCACCCATTGAGAGCCGAAAAGACTTTCTTAATTTTGTTAAAATCTCGTTTGCCCATCGTCGAAAGAAATTATTACCAAAGCTTGTGTCAGTGGCGCCGCTTGATAAGCTTAAACAATCATTCTTAAAAGTGGGTTTGGGCGAAGACGTGCGAGCGGAAAAGCTCTCTCCTCAAAAGTTCATAGAGCTGTACTTAGAGTTGAAAAAAGAGTAGTGATTAAGCATGTCGATTAAGATCATCACTGATAACAAAAAAGCCCGTTTCGATTACGAAATCATCGAAAAATTTGAGGCTGGCCTTGTTCTTACAGGGAGCGAAGTGAAAAGTCTTCGCGAAGGGGCTGTTAACCTTAAGGACTCCTATGTCTCTTTTCGTGATGGCGAAGCTTTTTTACAAAATGCCCATATCAGTGAATACCGCGCCAGTAGTTATAACAACCACACACCTGAGCGTTTAAGAAAGCTTCTTTTGCACCGTGAAGAGCTTAATAAAATTATGGGTAAGGTGAGAGAAAAGAGTCTCACCTGTGTGCCGCTGAAGCTTTATTTTAAAGGCGGACGGGTCAAAGTCGAACTTGCTTTAGGTCGAGGTAAAAAGAAACATGATAAGCGAGACAGTCTTAAGAAAAAAGATTCTGACCGTGAACTTGCTCGGGTGATGAAGAAGTAATACAATTTTTAGTATGAAACTACAGATCTTAATAGCGATCCTTCTTTTGACACTCACGTTTGTAAAAGACCAGGTTTTTGCGGGCTCTTTTGTTCATCAAAACCCACTGACCCAATGGGTTTTAATTCCAAGTTTTTCTAATAATCTTTTACTTGCTCAAAACGAAGTGAGCCTTAAAGACGATCAAAAAACAATCGAAGAGCTGCGCGAAAATATTCCTGAAGATATTAAGTCAGAAAATGATCAATTGGGTTTTATCCTTAAACTTTTTGACGATAAAACCAGAAGATCAGATTCTATACAGCGTGAGTTTGATAAATACATCTCTCGCCTGAGAAAAGAGCATGACACTCTTGCCAAGCAAAAGCGAAACCAGTTTACCAAAAACGAAAAAAGTTCCAGAAATGATTTTCTGGCTAAAAGCAAAGATGCACGATTGAACTTTTTAAAAGACAAACCTGTAACGGATAAAAGAAAAGAGTTCTTTGAAAACGAACGCACCGAGCGTCAGGCTTATTTTTCGACTGAAAAAGATCAAAGAAAAGATTTTGAATCCAACATAAAATCCGAGAAATCAGATTTTGAAGATAAAATAAAAAGAATCAGAAAAGATTTTGATGAAAAAAAGAAAGTTTTCTTGCGAGAACAAAAAGAACTTGAAGACCTCAAAAAACAATCCCTCATTAAACCAAAAACCAAAACAAAAGCCTCACTCTCTCCAGAGAACCAGCAGTACTTAGACGACTTCAACAAAATTCCCAAAGACCCCGGTGAACCCCTAGAGCCCGGAAACTAACATTCGGTGCCAGGCCCTGTTTGCGAACACAGCGCAACACCATCCGGTGCCAGGCTCTGTTTGCGAATTCAGGGCAACGCAATCCTTTGAACTTTCCTCCCATGTTCGCGAGACTTCTTTTTATCCTGTAGTAAAATCGACAAATGTTTTTCAGAAATACAATTACTGGTTAGGAAAAATTGAGCCAAATTGCTGCTTCAATGCACTTTACCCAAATAGGGCCTGGCACCGGATGGTGTTGCGCTGTGTTCGCAAACAGGGCCTGGCACTGGATGGTTACATGGAGAAGAGTTGGAGGAGGTCTTTTTGGGTGAGGGGGCGGTACTCGCCGGGTTTTAGGTTAGTGAGTTTGAGTTGGCCGATGGAGACGCGTTTAAGTTTAACGACGTCGTAGCCGATTTTTTCAAACATCTTTCGCACTTGGCGATTTTTACCCTCTTTTATGGTGATTTGAACCCAGTCTTTTTTGTCCGTACCCTTTTTTAAACGTTTTACTTCGATGGCTTTCACTTTGCCGCCAATAATGCTGACACCACGTTTGAGTTTTTCAAGTTTCTCGTCAGTGGTGATGCCGCTGAGTTTGGCGTGATAGGTTTTTGGAATATTGGATGCTGGACTTGTGATTTCATTAGCAAAGTCACCGTCGTTGGTCATTAAAAGTAAACCTTCAGTATCCCAGTCCAAGCGACCCACTGGAAAGAGGCGCTGTTTTACTTTGGCAAAATAATCAAGAACTGTGGGGCGTCCCTGGGGATCAGCGGTTGAGGTCACAACATTACGAGGTTTATTAAAAATAAAATACAGAGGTTGGGGTTTCACATGGATGAGTCGTCCACTGACTTTGACTTGATCTGTTGTGGGATGAATTTTTAAACCCAATTCAAAAACTTTACGACCATTCACCGTCACTTCGCCCTCATCAATCAGGATGTCGGCTTTTCGGCGTGAGGCAATGCCATGGTCAGCGATATATTTATTGAGTCGAATCAGCTCGCTGCTTTGAGTTTTGTCTTTATTCTGTGGTCTCATGGGTTTAGGCCTAACGTTATTTAACTTGTGATTTCAATTGATCTACCAAAACTTGAATAACATTGTCATTGGTAAAAATATTTTCTAGGGCGGATTCCCCTCGATCATGGGCTGCACGCCCAAACTCGCGAGCTTCGGGGTGATTCAGAGAAAAAAGTTCATTGGCTTTCTCGAGGACCTGCACCAGCTCTTGGTAATCCGGATCAGATTTGCGATCAATATAGTACTGCTCAACCTTTTTTAAAGGATAGTAGAGCTGTGGAAACTGGTTCATTTTGCCTTCAATGACCATCTGGTTCTGAAAAATATAACCTCTGATGATCAGGCCTTTCACTGCTTTTTGCTGAACATGAAGCCTGGCATAAGTATTATTATCGACTTTAAGGTACTGTGGCACACCACTTTTAAGCTCAAGGTTTTGATTGTACTCAAGCTTAATACTGGTCGTAAGAGGCTGAAGCTCGCCTTTGAGAATCAACATAAGGGGAGAGCTATGAATGACTGTCACATCCTCGTTGGGATTTTGAATGATGATCAGATATTCTTTTTCGCGAGTGTAAAGCACTTTCACCGGAGTGCCTGCGGGCAGATTTTTTTGCGCCCATTTTTCAAAAATATATATTCCTTCAATGCTATTTTTTATGGCGACCACTTGCCAATGATCTGGAAAGACAAAGTCTTTTAAACTCCAATCGAGCATGAAGGTTTCATTATAGTGCTGCAAAATAAATTGCAGTTCTTGGCTCAGAGCCAAACTATTTTTTTGCCAATGATCATAGACTAAAGAAAGACGACAAAAGTTTTCAAATAGGGCGGGGCTGAGCGGGGTATCCGGGTTACAGTGATGGATGAGGTAATGGTACAGGCATAGACGCGCCGCATCTTTATTGGGACGAAAGGATAACATATGTCTTGCAAGGTGGGTGCTAGTGTTCATAACCTATTAAAAGGATAGGAGTATTTTTTGACCCCGTCCACTAAATTGCACCTGATCAAGGCGGATACGTGAACCGAAGACTGAATCCTGAGCTTTTTAACCCCCATCAGACACCCAGCGAAGGCTCTGGCCCCCAATCTTCAGTTGTTCTGACCCGTCAACTGGAACAAGAACTCAAAGAGACCAAAAAAAGGGTCTCTCACCTAGAAAGCCTCATCGAGGTGGTTCAGTCCCAATTAAAAGCCCTGCAAGTCCATTCTGAAAAACGGACCGAAGGTTTTGCTAAAGCTATTAGCTCTTTAGAAAAAGAAATTCGTGATCAAAATCTGACCCAAAACCGCCGCTTCGAGCAATTGATCTCTCGCCAAAAAGATCAGCGTGTGGTCGAAGGGCAAATGGAATCTATGGTCGAGCGTTTTAACTCAAACATCATGCAATTTGAAAACAAGCTCGCCGTTTTACAAAAAGTGATTTCCGAAAAAGATATGACTCTTATGTCTTACCGAAACATTCTAGAGCAGATCGTTGATGAGGTCGAAAAACTTAAAAATCGCAACAGACCCGAGCGAACACTTTAAAGCTCTTAATGAGCTCACAATATAATTATTCGTTTTTTAAAGCTTCAAGCATCCTTTTTTCAAAGAGTTCTGCTTCCTCAAAACCTGTGAGTGTTAGATCTTCAATCACTTCACCCTTTTTATTAATAAAAATCATGGTTGGTAAGCCATGAACTTTATAAACTTTTTGCCAGTCATTGAGTTCTGGAAAAGGTGATGTGGCATCCACTTTCAGCATTAAAAAGTTTTTGCTTAAATCACTAATATTATCTTTCGAAAAAGTAAGCTCATCCATCTCGACACAAGCCAAACACCAATCGGCATAAAAGTCGATGATGACGGGCTGATTGCCTTTGGCATCGTTCACAAGCTGAGGCGAAAATGATTTCCACTGAACTTTATTTTCAAGACTGATGGATTTTTCGTTCATGGGTAAATAGGGTTTTATCAAGGGCCAAGAGTAGTATAAAGACAGGGCAAAAAGACAGAATGCCAAAATCGTTTTCACAAAGTTCATCCAAGCGCCAGAGCGTGGTAACTTTTGGCTGAGATGACTGAAAGTTCCAAGGACGATAAAAAGCACGCCAAAGCCCAGGGCAAAGGTAAAAAGAAGAATAAATCCTAAAAATGAATTTTGAGTTTTAGCTATATAGGCAAGGATTCCAACCAGCACAGGCCCTACGCAAGGGCTTGCAATAACTCCGGCAAAGAGGCCAGACACAAAAGCTCCAACCACACCTTTTTTATTTTTAGAAGCACCCAGCTTATTTCTAACAAAGGCTGGAGGCTGGATTTCAAAAAGACCAAGTAAACTTAAGCCCATGGCAAAAAAGATCAAGCTCATGCTGATAATCACAGCTGGATGTGAAATAAAAGAGCCAAAGAGTTGCCCCGTTTGCGCTGCGATCACTCCTAAGAGGGCGTAAGTTAATGCAATCCCAAAAACATAAGACAGACTGATTAAAAAAGAAGCCCACTGTGATCTTTTTTCGTTGGTTCCAAGAATTGCGAGAGTGATAGGTATGAGGGGATAAATGCAAGGAGTAAACGAAGTCAAAAGCCCAAAGAAGAAAATCAGTACTAATGCAAAAGCCAAATTATCATCTATTTTCTCTTGAATATAACGAGTGGAGTCTTTGGGAATTAAGCTTTTTCTTTCTTCACTTTTGATGAGTCCTTTGACATCGATCTCTAAAGAGACAGTTCTTGGGGTCAGGCAAAACTTTTGTGTGCAAGCAATATAAGTGAGCTCGAAGAGAAAAGAGTTTGTCTCTGAATTAATATTGGATGGAATTTCAATTTGAGCGGTGAGGGTGGCTGAATCACGTACACCCTTTTTTTTCTTTTTACTGATTGAATCATCAAATTCAACAATAGGATCAATAAAAATCTCTCCTACAGAAATGTTTGAGGGATTGAGCGCTTTAAGACGAAAACGATCATGATAAGCATAAAAGCCTTCTTGCAATTTCATTTCTATTTGCAAATCAGAAAGCTCACCGGCCACAATTTTTTTGGATGTTAAAAACCCGTGAGCCTTAAGCGGATTGAGGTTCGCAAGCTCGGTCTGAGAAAAGGCCATGGTGGGAGCGAGTATCAAGAATAGTAGAGTCATAAACTTCATGGTTTTATATTACATGGGTTTAGAGGCCAAAACAATCAGACTCTCAGATGGACAAAGCCACTTGAAATGTTTGGAATTATGGTGAATATGGGTTACAAAGTTCCCATGAAAGATCAAACTGTCTTGCAGAAAAAGTGGACTGAATACCCGATCATTGCGATCGATATTGAGACCAGCGGTCAATATCCTATTAGCGACGATATTTGCGAAATTGCAGCCGTTAAATCCCTCGGCGGAAAAGTCTTAGAAACCTATCAGACCTTAGTTAAACCCCGCGAAAGGCTGACTGATTTCATTATCAGTATTCATGGCATCACTAATGAAATGGTGAAGGATGCCCCTCGTGTGCAAGAAGTTTTACCTGACTTTTTAAATTTCGTAAAAGATGGGGTTATTGTTGGCCATCACTCTCCCTTTGATCTGGGCTTTCTTGTTTATGATCTTGAAAAAATGGGGCTTCCAATCCCAAAGCAGCCGGCTTTATGCAGCAGTCTACTAGCGCGAAACTCAATCGTTGGTCCCCCTAACCATAAGCTTCAAACCTTGGTTAAATATTTAGGCCTTGATGGTGGACAGGCCCACAGGGCTCTTGATGATTCAGTGGCTTGCTTACAATTAGTTTTCGAATGCTTTAAAAGAAAAAGTATAAATACTTTTGAAGAAGCCTTTCGTGTTCAAGGCTCGCCCCTTTGGTGGGATGATTTTTCTATGAAAGGTAAAATGCTTCAAAGCCAAGTGTGGCAGAAAGTCTATCAGTCTATTGAACAAAAAAAAGATCTAGAGATCATTTATACCGGCGGTTCTCAAAAAGGCCAAAGAAGAGTCTTAAAACCTTTATCAGTGGTCTGCAGTCCTACCGGAGACTTCTTGGTGGCAAAAGACCCAGAGGCCCCCGATCAAACCAAAAGATTTTATTTTAAAAGAATCACCGAAGCAGAGATTTTACCTTGATCCCCTTTGAGATTAACTAAGAGGCGTTCTCTTGATTGATCTTAGGTGTTTGTATGTAACCCACAGGTAAAATGGGAATAGAATCTAAAGCGATATCAGACTTTAAATGAAGTGCAATTTTTTCGGCCAATTCTTCGAGCTCTAAAAACTCATCCCCTTTTCGCAATTTAAGTTTGTAGTAATGACCATCAATAAAATTATCAATAAACTTATCAAAGGATTATACGTGTCCAACAATACGGTGGTAGAGCTGTTAGCC
>CAYMBT010000023.1:0-19696 GCA_964388755.1 uncultured Pseudobdellovibrionaceae bacterium
GCGCCAACGATAAAGATGGGGGCTTAAAAGATATTTTTCACTGATCAGACTTGACCAGGAGTCTTTTTCGCCAGGTTTAAAGTGCACAAATTCTGGCAACGGAGTGTCTAAGTAACTTGAAGAGAGCGCAAAACAAGCTTGTGTCACTTTAGTGACCCGAAGATCTTGGGCTAAGGCATTAAAGCGAAGACCATCGATTTGATCTTTATAGAGCCTAAGATAGCGATCAATATCAATTAACCAAAAGAGTCTTGAAAAGTTGTGTTGATGGCCAGCGTGAGCCATCAAATAAACCAATTGATCAGTCAGAGCGAGTTGACGAAATGGTTGTATCCAAAAAGAAGTGGCTTTGAGTTTATAGTAAGGCGAAACCGTGGGAAATATATTCCAATGAAGTTCAACTTCAAGGGTTACATTTTGTTCTGTACGAACCCAATTGGATTTATGGTTGTTCCACTTCCAGCGCACTTCTTTTTTTTCTTCATAACCCATTTTCTTAAGTAATTTTTCTGTGGCTCTGCGTTCTCTTAAATCGATCAATAGATCGATGTCGTTAGCTGGCCTTTGCCCCCAATCATCATAAAGTGTGCTTTGTAACGTCAGTCCTTTAAGAATAATTGGACGAACGGGGGTTTTCATAAAAGCGAGGCCCAGTTTTTCTATTTCTCTTTTATAAAATTCAGCCAAAATCGTTTGTCTGAGCCAATATTTTTCAGCAGGCTCAGAAGAAATGATATCCAAACTGTTTTTAAAGCGAAAATAAAAGTCACCTGCAAGTCCCAGACGGTTGAGCTCTTCAACGAGATGAGAGTCTTTAAAAAAAAGGGGATCAATCTCTACACCCTGATTCTGTTTAAAAAGATCAAAAAGACTCATAGGTTACTTTTTTCCAATAGCCAGAAGGTGAAAGCTTTCAATATTAGACTTCAAAAACCATGGATGCACTATAATCCTATTAATCAATCCACCCACAGCATGCCTGATTTGAGCCATAAAACCTGTGAAAGGAGGATAATCAGAAGGGGCACTTTTAATTTCTACGTCCTTAAACTTTTCTCTTTCAAGAGCTAAAGCAAGACTTGTGGAATTAAAGTGATTAAGATGGTGAAAATTGTTAACCACCCTCATTGAATTATAACCCAAAAAATAAAGTATCTTTTGCTTAAGCTTTTGTAATTTATAATTAGGAACTTTAATCAATAAGTATCCACCCTCTTTGAGAAGAGCATGACAAAGAGACAAGGTTTCCATAGGGTCTTCAAAGTGCTCAAGGCAATCAATAATGGTTATAACGTCAAAAGAATTTGAAACCCATCTGAGTTCACTAAAAACACCTTGTCTGACTGAAAGATTAAGCTCACTCAAGCAGTAATCGACACCGGTTTGATTCATTTCTACACCAGTGCCCTGCAGGCCAAGCTCTTGAGCCATTTTCAGGAAGCGGCCTGATGAAGATCCTATATCAAGAATCTTTTTGCCCTTGGTGTCCATGCGGAATGAAATCTCACTCAGTACAAAACGAAACACCCCATCTCTTCCCATATTATGGTGATAATGATGGGGATCAAAAGGGACATCATAAAGTCTTTGATAAAATGACTTTTCAGCAGGCACTTGCTTAAGCCAAGAAAAGCGACAACGGGGACAGTCAAGGATATGAACTATTTCTTCAGAGTACTTCATCATCTCTTGATCGGGCCAATCCCAAAGAAGAGCCTTTTCTTTCCAACTCACTTCCTCTGAAAGTGTGTGGCAAATCAAACAGCGGTTTCTTTCTTTGAAAAGAGCTTCCATCTGATAATGGTAGGACTTTGTTGGCAGTGATTCAATAGGCGCCTAAAAATGATTAAGCTTGTTAGCTTTGCTCTTAGACCTATCCGGATAATGACTTTGTGTATAAATTTAGGTAATAATATCAAATCAAAGAATAAAAAGGTGGATAACTGTGACTGATCTTAAAAAAATCTTAAAAATCATGCCAAAACTTGTACTTCTGGGGGGCATTATGTTTACAAAATCAATTTTTGCCAGCAGTGATCAACCCATGCCTGGCCTTGAGGCTAACGAGCTAAAACCTTGCTCAAGCAAACCTAATTGTGTTTGCAGTATCAATGAAAGCGACAAAGATCATTATATTGCTCCCTTTGAACACGAAAAAATCGATCAGCTGTGGGCAAAGCTTAAAGAAAATTTAAGTGTCTTTGGCTTAACCTTGGTTGAATCCAAAGAAAATTATATCCACGCCACGGCCACGACCAGGATTTTAAGATTTACAGATGACGTTGAGTTTTTGTATCAGCCCGACAAAAAGAAAATCCAGATACGCTCGGCCTCACGTCTTGGTTATTCAGACCTTGGGACTAATCGTAAACGTCTTGAAGACATCCGTTTGAAGTTGCATCAATCCACCCTTCTTTAAGAATCAGTTAAATAGAGTTAAAACGCCCTCTAGAGCTTGCTTGATGGCCCTTTGGCTACAGTTGTGAATGACTGTTTTAGATTCATGGCGATTTTTAAGAGCTTGAATCTTATTTTTTGAAAGAGGCTCGACACACTTACAAAATTCTCTTTTAAAAATAGTTTTAAATTCTTTGGCCTGTTTATCGTCAAATTCATGGGCGGCAGAGTAAGAAGCCACCGTAGCCTCAATAATGAGTCCGGCCGCTGAAGAACAAATATTAATTTCAGTTCCAATAATAGGCTCAAGCTTCCCGGATAAACTGAGATACCAAAATAAGGCTGAGAGAATCAAAGTAAAAAGGGCTAATTTTTTAAACATAAAACCCACACCCTTTAAAGCTCATTATAAAAACAAAACCCATGAATGATTTACGGCAAAATAAAGTCCTATTTTGTAACATCACTTTATTTTACTGATACTGATTGATAAAACAAGAATTACAAAAAAACTCTTCCCAAGGGCGGGGTTGAGTCTAAAAACCAAACAACAATTTATGCTTTGATAAGGATTTTTGAAAGTTCAGAATCCCCACTTAAGCTCTCGGGCCACAAACTTAAAACAAATCCACCCCATCCGCTTCCGGTGGGTTTAACGGCAATGGCCCCTTTGCTTTTTAACCAATTCATATGATTTTTGAGCTCAGGTCCAACTATGTCCCATTCAAAAAAACAATGGGCTGCAGTTTCTAGAGCTAAAATAATATTTGGTGTATCCTGGGGATTCATCAAAGCCTTAATGGCTAAATCCACAGCCGTCTTCATATTCTGGTCTATCATTTCTGCTTTTTGAGGTTTGGTCTTAAATAGGTTTTGAACCTTCTCAACACAAACTGATGTCATGCCCTTTTCACCGCAGTAAGAAAGATAAAAATGTGGCTTCCAGGCGGGCTCAAAAAACTCAAGGGCCTTATGACGAGTAAAAAGAAGGGGTTTGTTATGCAGAGACACCGCCACATCGACACCCGAACTCTCACCATGAAAAATATTTTCTAGATCTTTAGCAAATAAAAACTCATCCTCTTTTTTTAAAAACCCGAGGCTTGAAAAAAGCCGGGAAAGGCTCACACAAAGTGTCGCACTGGCCCCCATGCCCGCACCCACGGGAATATTGCTTTTAAGATTAAAAGTGCCTGAACAATCCGTTTTTTTTATTTCTAGTTTATCAAGGGCTCTTGCAAAAACTTTCCAAAAGGCGTCTTCAAGTTCGGGCTGTGAGTCTTCAATAATAAGATTTTGTCCATGACTCAGAGGTGTAAAACTAAATTCTAAAGCACGGCTTTCTACCGGAAAGACAAGGGCTTGACCACCCCTTAATACAGAGTGCTCGCCAGCTAAAATCCATTTGCCGTGGACCTTAAATTGTAGCAAAGCCAATTCCTTGAATATTCGTTAGTGTCGTCATTTTATTTTTAATGTGCTCTTGATAAAATGAATGGGCCAAATCGGCTTGATCCTCTCGCCACAGCATATGGATATTGGGGCCAGCGTCCATGGTCACAAGTGGGCCATCATTTTTTAAATCCCATAGGTGTGCTGCCTTTTGCAAAAGACTTATGCTTTCAGGCTCAAGATAACCAAAACGTGGGAAACTTGTTTCAAACAAGACATGCATATCCCAAAATTCATGCCACGAGATCTGAAACAGTTCTGACCAGTTAAGGTTAAAAGCATGTTTTTTAAAATCCTCAAGCCTCTTTTGAGCTCTATCAACCCGTCCCTCAAATAAAGAACTACTGGTCACAAGCTTATGGGCCATAGATGAAGATACTTTTTTTGGCTTCGAACTGACAAGGACAACCATATGAAGAAGGTCAGGTATTTGTGTTTCAACCAAAGAAATCTCGCTCCCCTGCCATAAGACCCAGGGACTTAAAAACGAACGGCAAGAGGAACCCGAGCCTAATGACGACAGATAGGCTTTTTCTTGCAAACTTATTTTTTGACCTGTGAGTTCAGAAAAACTTAAAGAACACACTTCAGTCAATGCAGCAAAGCTTGAAGCAGAGCTCGCAATTCCGCAATCGGCTGGAAAGTTGTTGCTGGATGAAACTTTAAAAAATGTACTGATATTAAAATGTTTTTTCATGCGATCAAGGTGCTTTAAAAATTTCTCTTCCCCCGTTTGAGTCATGCTCAGTGGGTACTGGCTTTCAATGGGAGCCCATGAATCTTTATGGCTTGATTCTTCGATTACAACTTGTGAAGTCAAATGATTGAGAGTCCATGAAAGTGATGAATTTGAAGGTCGATTACTGGCCACATCACTTTTACCCATATACTTAATAAGCGCTATGTTTGAAGGACTTTGGGCCATCCATTTTTTTGTCATGACTTTGCTCCTTTCAAATAGGGTTCATGGGGTGGCACTTTTGAATTCTGGCTGATCCATAAAAAATAATCATTCACTTTATCAGGAAACTGAAAGTTTTCGACAGTTGTTAAACAACGAAGAGAAGAGAAAAGATGAAAATCATCTAAACTTAAATCTTCTCCCCAAAGATAGGGTGACGCCGTCATCCAATCATTAAGAATCTTCAGGTGCTCATGAGCTTGGTTCACCAGCATTGGGGTTCGTTTTAAACATTCACTAAATGGCCCGGTAAAAAGTTCTTTTTTTCGAGTAAAGTACTCTTGGGCAGAAGGGGTGGAAAACTCTTTGAGGCCCAAGTGAATCCAGCGTGGCATGGCCAAGGCATAATGATAGTTTCTGATGTCTTTAAGCCATTTTGATATAAAAGGGTTATTTTTAGTTGGTCCAACGATGGGTTCACCGAACTGTTTTAAGCCATCCACATAAGCGATAATATCAAGACTTTCTGGCATAAACTCGCCCGATTCTTTTTTAAGAATGGGCAACATTTTTTGTCCGATCATAGAGATTGGAGTTTTTTCGTCATCATTGAGTAATGTTTCTAAATGAAAGTCTATATTTTTAAATCCAAAAATCATGCGTGCTTTCACGCAATAAGGACAATGATCATAACTATAAAGAGTCATCATAGGGTTCTCCGAAAAGAAGCCCCCGGATGAGCATTTGATAACGAACTGATGTACTGAAAATCTTGATCACTACATATTTCTTTTATAAAGCTCATATCACTTTTTTCGGCCACCACAATGACCGTGTCGATACCCATGGCACCACAACCTTTTGCAGCTAACACTTGGGGATATCTTTTTAAGGCATCAATACTTTTTTTAACACTTTGATCACTCAGTCCAAGCTCTCCGAGGGTCGCATAGTATTCATTGAGGGCTTGGCAGAAAACTTTTAGATTTTTATGATCAAAAGCGGAACGTGCAGCAATAAGAAGCGGAATCAGACTACGCAGATTTGTTTTTTTAAGATCTTTTAGATGCTCGTGGGTGGGTAACTTTTTACCCGTGTGAAAAATAAATATGTCATAGCCTAAAAAAGGCCAAGCCAATTTGTCGGCAGTAAAATTCATCCCATCATACCAACACAGTCCACCACACACTTGGGCCACGAGATCAGCACCACTGGGCTTATAATCTTTGCCACAGTTTTTTTGATAACGCCCCACAAAGTCCTCAAGGTGAGAAAGACAAAAATCGCTAAAGTCTGTCACCTCACCATTCAGAATATGTTCTGACATAACCACGGATAGGTATTCAGCTGTCGAGCGACCAAAACCGCCGCGCCCTTGATGGGGATCAAAAATAGAAAAACCTAAGTTTTTAAACTTAAGCTCATTCATCAGATGTCCAGCAGGACTTTGTTTATGATAGCCGTAGCGGGTGTCTTCGATGGCTTTGATATAAAAGCTGGGTTCGGTGGCTAGAACCAAAGAGGCTGTACCATTGATCGCCAAATATTCACCAATGATAAAGGTTTTACTGGGGATCTCAAAAGCATAATCAAATGTTTTTGACATTAACTCAGACTATTTTCTCTGAGGTTTGTGGCTCTTAAATTCTCTAGAATTTGCCAAGCGTCAGAATGTGAGATTCTTTTTTTAACTGCCAAAAGTTGCTCGAGCTTTCTTTGTAAGGGCTGGCTTTCGATCTCGCTGGCTCCTACTCCTAGTGTCAGATTTTTAATATGAAGCTTCATATGCCCCTCAATTATTCCAACCGTAGTCAGAGCTTTTAAAGCACCTAGATTTTGCACTAAACCCACCGCTGCGCAAATTCTCGATAATTCACTGGCGGTTTTTATATTCAGCATTTGTAAACACAAACGAGCCGTTGGATGAAGTGAAGTCACTCCACCCACAGTTCCAACAATCAAGGGAGCCTCAAAGCGTCCAGTGAGTTGATTGTTCTCATAACGCCATTTTGTGATTGATCGATACTGTCCATCGCGACAAGCATAGGCATGGATGCCAGATTCAACAGCTCTCCAGTCGTTACCGGTGGCGATAAGAATAGGATCAATACCATTAAGCACACCTTTGTTATTGGTGGCTGCTCTGTAAGGATCAAGCTCGGCAAAAAGTGAAGCCTCTTGGATTTTTTCACCCATCTCGGGATCAATATCTTTGATCACAACTTCAGCGGTGGTGATTTTTGTGTCCACAAGGTTTGAAAGAATACACATTGTGACTTTCTCTGCACTGAGGTCTTCGATGGGATCTTTAAGATATTCGCAAACCTGATTAATCACATTGGCACCCATGGCATCACAAGGATTAAAATGCACATGAAAAATGGCCATTTGTTTTTGATCGGGGCGATCTACAAATCTCAATGTAATGTCTTCGACCCCACCACCACGCTTAACCATACTAGAGGCCACATGCTGGTTCACATCATTGATCCAGTATTTTTTATACTTCTCAAAAATTTCGCTGAGTTTTTTTGCATCTCTGCAAATGGCGATTTGAATTTGTCCGATAATATTGTGACCACGAAGGCTTGTGGTAATCTGACCTTTTTCTCGCACCCAACGGGCTGTCTTACTGGCCGCAGCGATGATCGAGGTTTCTTCGACGGCCATGGGAATCACAAAATCTTTACCATCAATATTAAAGTTGGTAGCAACACCCAGTGGAATTTGAAAGTATCCGATGGAGTTCTCAATAAAATGATCGGCGAGAGAGATATCATGGACGCCACCGGCTTTGAGATAATCAATGTCGGATTTGGTAATAAATCCCATCTCAAGCAAGCGTTCAAATCTTTGATCGCGAGTCAGTTTAGAAAATCCTGTCAAAAAATTCTCTATTTCCATTGTAGCAATTCCTTTTGACCAACTAATGATTCAGCTCGTGTGAGTCCTAAACAGAACAAAACCACTTTAAGCTCATAGTCCAATTGGGTCATCTTCTTCTCAAGAAACTCTACACCTTTAACGGCCTCTTGCAAAATAGGTTGTGCAAAACCTATTTTTTGAGCACCTAATGCCATTAATTTAGCACCATCAAGCCCATTTCTCACCCCACCGGACGCCCAAAGAGGTATAAGAATTTGTGATTTTGTAGCATTTTTTACAGAATCCACAGTACTCACACCCCATTGAGAGAATGTCTTTGCCACCTCAAAACCAAGATCCCCTGGATTTTGCCTCAGTCCCTCGACTCGCCCCCAATGGGTTCCACCAAGACCGCTCACATCAATGGCCGAGAGGCCAATGTTTTTAAGACGCTCGAAACTTTCTATAGAAAATCCACAGCCTGTTTCTTTAAGGACCACTGGTACATTTATTTTTTGACAAACTTTCTCTAAAGCCTTGAGGCCCCCTTTGAATTGCGGAGTTCCTTCGGCTTGAATCACCTCTTGCAGTGGATTGGTGTGCACCACTAAAAACTGGCTATTTAAAGAATTAACCAGCGCCTGAATTTTTTCTATTGGAGTATCAATGATTTGGGAGAGACCAATATTGCCAAACAGGATAAGCCCCGGAAACTTCTTTCTTAAAGCTTCACACTCTTTAAAAGCTTCGGGATCAAAAAGCTCTCGACGTTGGGAACCCACACCAGCCATCCAGCCCTTTTTATGAGCCACAGAAAAAATAACATCATTAAGATTTTGCGCCCCCTCATGACCAAGAGTCATGGAGCTGACAAAAAACGGAGAGTTAATTTTATGGCCAAAAACAGAGGTTGATATTTCAACCTCATCAAAATTTATTTCTGGAATGGGATTATGAGAAAAAGCCAAGCCAGTGAACTGGTCCACATAAGCTTGGCTATCAGGTTTTAATGAGATCTCTATATGATCGCGCTTACGCTGAGAGAACTCTTCATTAATAGACTTTGGATCGTTAAGCTCCAAGGTTTCTCCCTTATTTTTTGAGAAGAAAGTCCTCTTTTACTTGGCCATCACTTGTTGAACAATTTTAGTGAAGTTTGTTGGATCAGTTACAGCCATATCTGCTAAAATTTTACGATCTAATGTGAGTTCAGACTTAACCAAAGCACCCATCAATTTAGAATAACTTGTTCCATTGATTTTAGCGGCTGCTGAAATACGAGTGATCCAAAGTTTTCTGAAATCTCTTTTTCGTGCTTTACGATCACGGTAGGCGAACACCATACCACGATCATTTTTTTCTTTAGCCACTGAAAATACGCGACTACCTGAACCTATGTAACCTTCGGCTCTATCTAAAACTTTATTACGACGACGACGGGCTTTAATACCTCTTTTGACACGCATCTTAAGCCCTCCCTACAGATTCAAACATTTTTGGATGTTGGACAAATTGGCACTATCTACATAAAGCATGTCACCGAGGTGTCTTTTGCGTTTAGAAGATTTGTTAACAAGAATATGGCGCATGCCCTGTTGTGCGCGCTTGATTTGCGTGCGACTTTTAACTCTGAAGCGCTTCTTAGCACCCGAGTGGGTCTTTTGTTTCATTGGGTTTTCCTTTCCCTGAAGGCGAGATCACATGACATACGGATCTTCTTAAGTAGCCTTGAGTAGACTTGAAAAGATTTAACGCAATTGAGTGGCTTTGTCTACGCAGGATTTTAGCTTATTTAATGTAATAATTATAATAACTTAGGGCCGAAAGCTGACAAACCCCTTCTGCCCCAAGGGCTTTAATAAGCTTAAAAGCTTCTCTTTTAATGAATGATTGTTCGATTGACTGATCGAGTGTTGACCAAAGTTGAAGGCCCACTTAAGGATCTTAATCAGTGATTTTTTCATGATTCATCAGCGGGGGATTAAAAATTGTCTACAAAAGAAGTCTTTACCCAAATTTATGAGAGTAATCACTGGATCAAAGGATCTGGCGAAGGCTCATACCCCGAACACACAACGCCTTATAGAAACTATTTGCAGAAATTTTTAAAGGATAAAAATATCCAAACGGTGGTTGATTTGGGATGTGGAGACTGGCAATTCTCAAAACTTATTGATTGGGGCTTAATCAATTACACTGGCTTTGATGTGGTTGAATCGGTTATTGAAACCAATAAAAAACAGTACTCAAAAGAAAATATTAATTTTCAGCTTATGAATGAAAACAACATACACAGTTTACCCAAAGCGGATTTGTTGATTGTGAAAGATGTGATGCAGCACTGGCCACAGAAAAATATTGAAGAGTTTATACCGCTTCTTAAAAACTACAAATTTGCACTGTTAACGAACTGTATAACCCCTCAAAAGAAGATCAATCGAGACATAAAAATGGGAGAGTTTCGCCCACTGGATCTCAAAAAAGCTCCTTTCAATTTAAAATCTCTTGAGACCGTTCTCGAATTTGCGCCCGAAAAAAAATGGACGGAGATCTTTAAAAAGACTTGGAAGAAAAAAACGGACCTCCTGACCAATCAAATCGATCAAAAGGATAATAGGGTTCATTAGGTTTTTAATTTTTACCAAGAGACTTTATCTTAAACTGAAATATAATTCTTCACTTCTTATGGTTTGTTTAATCAAACACATCTCTACTCACCCAATCAGTGGGTCATTTGAACCATTGACAATTTAAGCTCGCCCCGAAGAGGTATTATGTTACATATCTTGGGGTAGTATTTTTTTATTTAAAAAAAATTTGAAGGATTTTTGATCTCGCCAGTCTATTAATAAACAACAAAGGAGTTTTATGAAAAAGTGGATCATTATATTGTTTCTTCTACTAGCCTCTTGTGGATCAAAGACAAACGAGAACAAAGAACAGTTAGAACTTAAGACCTACAAAGTGAGTACTGAAAGTGGCCAAGCTCTTATTGGCTCTCTTTCTAAACTTCTTGATTTTGGACTGGGAGAAGGGAAAAAGGGTAAAGTTGAACTGATCGCCAATAACCAATTGGTTGTGGTAGCACCCCAATCTATGCAAAAAGACATTCAAACTCTAATAGAAGAGGTGAATGAAAAATTTAAGTCGACTCAACTTAAAAGTATTGAAGCTCAAGTCTATTTAGTTGAAGGATCAGCCCATGAACTGAAAGATAAAAAAGTTCCATCTTCTGAAGTCTTAGAAGCTCTGAAAGCCTCTGAGGCCAATCATCCCCACTACTCTATTATTGATGAGTTGTTGATTCAAAGTTCCGACGGAAGTTTTTCTCGCTCAAGAAGTGATTCTTTAGAGGGAAAAACCCAATTTGTCATCAGTGGCGATAAAATCAATGTTGATATGGATTTTTCAAGTCACATTGAAAACTTTAGCACCCAATCTAAGATGACTATTTTGCCCAATCAGTACTTTGTTCTTTGGGCCGCCCAATTTAACCAAAAAAAGAGAAACAACAAGACTGGTGAGTATGAGAAAATAGCAAAATCTTTTTTTCTTGTGCTCAAAGCAAAAGTTAAAGAATAAAATAGGGTGATTGATTCGTTGAGTTTTCAAAATTTTTATCAAGAGCAAGAGCGATTCTTGTACAATGTGTCTTTACGCTATTGTCAACAAGAGTCGCTCGCTATGGAGTTTGTCCATGATGCTTTTCTTGAACTCTGGAAAAAACAAAAAGAAATCGAACAAGATAAATGGCGCCCTTATATTTACCGGGTGCTGATTAATAAACTTAAGACTTTCTCGCAAAGAAAAAAGCTGATGAAAACATTTGCTGATCTTTTTTTTATGACCAGCGAATCCACAACTGTTCTTAAGGATAATATTTTAAACCGACAAATTCTGTCAGCTCTTGACCAATTGAGTAGCGAACTTAAAGATGTGATTGCGCTGGTTGAAATTGCAGGACTGAGCTACCAAGAAGTGGCTCTCATTTTAGGAATCCCCGAGGGAACGGTCGGCTCGCGCCGAAACTCTGCCCTTGCGGTTCTTAAAGAAAGTATGGGTGCCCATGAAGCCTAATCTCTTTACTCAATACGACCCACCACCTTTTGGCTGGACACGTTTTCAGTCCAAACTGCAATCCCAAAAAAAGAGACAAAAATATTGGGCTCTCTCTTTAGCAAGTCTTATGGTCTTCGTTTTAATCTTCCAATTGAATTCAACGAAAGAATCCCATTTTTTAAAACAAGCCCATGCCAGTGATATTTTGTTTCAACGCTCCCCGCTTCATTCTAGCGAGCAGATTAAACTTAAGTTTAACAACGAGACAAAAATAGCCCAACGGATCCACCAATCCCACAGCTCAATCATCTATAAGATTCAAAACCTTTAGCTCAAGGGGCAGACATCAATACGTTTAAAATCTATCGTTGTTTGGGACGACATCGAGGAAATTTTAACCCTGATCCCCATAAATCCAGTAAAAAAGTACAAATCCCCATTATAAAAAATTCATTTCTGTCTATTTTTTAATTAATAGTAGTAAAACTGATTAAATATCAGTAGATATGTTTCTGGGTGTTTGGGCACCCAAAACACTCTGGGGGAAGACGGCATGAAATTTTCTTTTTTCGGGGGAGCCGTCTTTTTTATTTTTTTCTTACTCACACAACCGACTCAAGCACAATCTTTAGAGTATGGTTTCTTACCACCCGATGAATTAAGTATTCCCCAGAGTGTTAGAGAAAAATCAAAAGCCATTTTTAAAATTGATCTTGATTACATGGCTGAAATCCCTCGCGAGAGTTATGACTTTTTTATCGATCGCCCACAGGCCAGTGCTGAATTAAAAGCAAGCCTTATAGAATGTAGGTCACGTGACTTACCCATCTGCTGGGCCCCACTGGGAAAAATCCAAGGCAGTGCATTTTTAGGTCAAGAACCCGATACCCTTTGGACCAACTGTCATATTGTTCGCTCTTGGATGGAAGCTTCGGCCGGCAATCAAACTTGGACAAAATCATCAGAGGTCTACTCATTTTATAAAAATAAAACCCTTCCCCTAAGACTCAGCCAAATCAATCAAGAGGTTATTTATGATGGAGCCAACGAAAATACATATATCGAAGTCTTTTCACCCTCTAAAAGTTTAGAGGGTTATACCGGTGGTTGTAATGCCATGGATGATTTAGTGCGAATCCGCTTGGCTCGACCACTGGCAGAAACAGGCCTGCTTTGGTCAAAAGTGAAGCGCACAGATGATGAAGCCCTTTACTTGGGCGGATTTCCAAAACCGACCAATAATCGAGAAACATTAGGTGGTATTGATTCTTTAGGAGAAAGCTTTCGCTGGACACGTGGCCCCTACTTGAACAAAAGAAGTTCTCTGAGCCAAGAATATCTGAATAGAAAAGATAATATTGATTTCGCTATATCGGGTCCCTATTTAGAACTTGTTCTTAGCGATGGTGTTGAAGGTATGAGTGGCGGGCCGGTACTGAATCAACTCGGTGAAGTCACCGGGATTTATCGTGGCTATCTTCCTGAAGAGACAGATCTGGGTGAGGATATTCCTTTTGTCTCGATGTTCTTTTCAACCAACGGAATGCGTTTTTTAGAAATCTTAAGCTTATAAGTTTTAAAAACTTATTTATATATAAACTTAAAATGAAATTTTATAAGTTATGAAATAATAAAATTCATCCCTAAAAATTCTCTTTAAAGATCAGAAAAAACTAAGAGTGTCTTAGCCCTCTGCTTCTGCTTCAACCGGTGAGGTTTCAACACTTGAAGTTTCAGAGGCCGCGGCTTTTGCGTCCATTTTAGCTTCTCGAATCTTCATTTTTTGTGCTTCTTTTTGTTTCACAAGATATTCTTTAATCTTCACTGGATCTGGCGCCATGACCACAAAAAGCTGGCGACCTTCCATCTTGGGTTCAACTTCGGTGATGGCGATATCAGTCAGCATTTTGATCACTTTTTCAAGAACCTTAGAGCCTATTTCTTTGTGGGCCATCTCTCGACCTTGATAGCGAAGATTCACTTTCACTTTATCACCATCAAGAAGAAATCTTCTGGCGTTTTTCATTTTGGTTTCTAAGTCATGCTCGTCTGTGCGTGGACGAATTTGAATTTCTTTAACTGTAATAATGGTTTGTTTTTTCTTGGCCACGGCGGCTTTCTTTTTGTTTTCATATTTCCATTTACCGTAATCCATGATTTTACAAGTTGGAGGATTGGCCGTAGGTGCAATCTCAATCAGATCCAAATTTCTTTCTCGCGCAATCTCTAGGGCCGCTTGTGGAGTAAATACACCCAGCATTCCGCCTTCATCATCAATCACACGCACTTCGCGCGCTGTGATTCTTTCGTTAACACGATATTTTTCTTTGGGAGCCGACTGACGGCCAGATTTTTGTGGTTTAATAATAACCTCCAGTTATATTTCTTGTAAGGCCGTTAGGCTTTTTGTTTTTATTTCATTAAGTAAAGTTTTAAGCACATCTTCAAAAGGCATGGCGGCTGTCGTGTCCCCTGAGCGTAAACGCAAAGAGACTTTATTTTCTTCAAGCTCTTTATCGCCAATGATCATCATGTAAGGGACTCTTTGCAGCTGAGCTTCGCGAATTTTGTAGCCCAACTTTTCGTTACGATCATCAAAGTGGACTCTAATGTTTTCTTGATCCAGAGCTTTTTTAAGCTCAAGGCAGTACTCTTTTTGACGATCAGTCACATTAAGAATAACGACTTGAGTCGGACAAAGCCAAAGTGGAAATTTGGCATCCACATTTTCAATATAAATACCAATAAAACGCTCGAGTGTCCCAAGGATGGCGCGATGGAGCATCACAGGACGATGTTCAGTATTATCCTCTCCGACGTATGAGAGATCAAAACTGTTGGGCATATTAAAATCCACTTGCATGGTTCCAAGCTGCCAAGTTCTTTTCATCACATCCACAAAATGAACTTCGATTTTTGGACCATAAAAAGCACCATCACCAGGGCTGATCTCATAGGGTAGACCCAGCTGATCTAAAGCTTGAGTTAAAGCTTTTTCGGATTGATCCCAGATTTCGTCACTGCCCATCCGATTTTCAGGGCGAGTAGCAACCACAACTTTAAATTCATTAAGACCTAAAGTGGTGTAAATTTCTTTGAGCATTTCCATAAAAGATTGGATCTCAGGCTGCATTTGGTCTTGGGTACAAAAAATATGGGCATCATCCTGACACATGGATCTGACACGGGTCAGACCATGAAGGGCACCGCTGGCTTCATAACGATGAAGCCTGCCAAAATCAGCAATTCTCAGTGGCAATTCTCTATAGGAATGCTTTTCAGAGGCAAAAAGAAGACAGTGACCTGGACAATTCATGGGCTTAACACCCGTCACACCTTTTTCGCCAAGATCACTAAAGTACATATTCTCTTTGTAATGATCGTAATGACCTGAGGCTTTATAAAGGCTCACATCATAAATTTGGGGCGTAATCACTTCTTTGTAATCATATTTTTTGTAGCACTCACGAATGTAATTAGTGAGTTGATTGTAAATGATCGTACCCTTAGGAGAGAAAAACGGCATCCCAGGCGCCCAATCATGGAACATAAAGAGTCCAAGATCTTTACCCACTTTTCGGTGATCACGTTTTTTAGCCTCTTCAAGAAAGTGCAGGTAATCTTGCAATTCTTTTTTATCATAAAAGGCTGTGCCATAAATACGTTGAAGCTGCTTGTTGTTTTGATCTCCGCGCCAGTAGGCACCGGCAAGGCTCATCACTTTAACCGCTTTAACTTGTCCTGTGCTTTGCACATGGGGTCCACGGCAAAGGTCAAACCATTCGCCCTGGCGATAAATAGAAACTTCTTTTTCACCCAAATCACGAATGATCTCGGCTTTAAAGGTTTCACCCATATCGCTAAAAACTTGAACAGCTTTATCACTGGGCCAAACTTCTCTTGTGACCGGCAAATTTCTTTGCACGATCTCTTGCATCTTTTTTTCAATTTTTAAAAGATCATCCTGAGAAAAAGGCGTCTCAGGGTCAAAATCATAATAAAAACCACTATCGACCACCGGGCCTATGGTGACTTTCACATTTTTAAAAAGCTCTTGTACGGCTTGAGCCATGATATGGGCTCCAGAGTGTCTTAAAACTTCTCGACCCACTTCGGTTTGCGCAGTGACAATAGAAAGTTGATCTCCGTCTTTGAGGACAGATCTTAAATCAACCACTTCACTAGATCCGTTGATTTGCCCACCGACCGTGGATTTGGCCAGGCCAGAACCAATAGATTGGGCCACTTCAAGAACTGTGGGTTCATGATCAAAGGTTTTTAGAGAGTTATCGGGTAAACGAATTTGGACTGAAGACATCAAGGACTAAAAGGTCATCATAATTTGTAGAGTGGTTTTCATAATCATCGCCCTCAAGTATCCCTAAAACAGGCCCTTTTAGCAAGTAATAACTCTTCTTTTACCCTTTCAGTGACTTAAAATACGGCTAATTCGGTCATATTTTGTAAGTCCTCGTTCGCCATTTATGGTCAGTTAAAGAGGGGAAAATAGACCCCGGCTCCTGCCTAACCTTAATTTTGCCCTTCGGGCAAAAACGCATCCGCTTTAAGGAGATCTATTTTCCCCTCTTTAACTGACCATAAATGGCCACCAAGGCTTAAGCGCAAAATCTTTGAAAAAGCTCATTTCAATTTACGCCCACCGTCCATTCAAACGGATTCAATCAATTGGGCGACTAAAAGAATTCTGAATTTTGATTTCCATTCATATTACTACCCATGACCTCAAATGATTTAACTTTTAAACTAGTCAAATCTACTTATCTTTTTATTTATTTCTTTTTCTTTTTCTTTTTTTTACTTTTCTTTTTTTATTTCTTTTTTTACTTTTCTTTTTTTATTTTTTATCTTTCTCTCTGTTTAATTCAGATATTTATTTAATTGGTTAACTCTATCTGACTATCTGCCAACATCTATCGATGGATAGTTTAATCTTAGCGACTAATGTTCATCAATCTCCGGCACTTGGTGAAGTGATTGTCAAAAATCTGAAAATTTCAATTTATTAATTTTCAGTTAGAGTTTTAAGAAACCCCAACCAAGGTGCGAGCTAGCCCCATGCTTATCCATAAATGATATAATAAGATTTTAAAACTCTCCTATTAAGATAAATCTAACGCCAAAATAAAAATTGCCGTACAAATTAAGTCCGTCATTTTCTAATAGAAGATTGCTCCAAGATCGTCTTGCTTAATCCTTTTCAAAATCCCCTCAAGACTTGCCCTCCTTAAAGCGGATGCGTTTTTGCCCGAAGGGCAAAATTAAGGTTAGGCAGGAGCCGGGGGCAAGTCTTGAGGGGATTTTGAAAAGGATTAAGTAACGAGGATCTTCAATCTTCCCAATCGAAAATAGCTGATAAGTTTAACCGGTAGTTTATAGGGAGCATGAATTTTTTTAAATATGAATGGGTGCCCAATGACGATTGTCATTGGGTTATAAAAATGGGGTTTAGTAAGTGACGTGGTGGGAGAGGGACTCGTGGATGCGGGGGTCTTTTACGGGGACAAGATTATTTTGGCTCAAGAATCTTGTGACTAAAAAGAGGAAGGCTCCGAGGAATCCGACGAAGAGACCGATTTCCATCCAAGAGAAGGCCACTGAGTCTTTGTAGTTGGGATATACGACCCAGTAAAGATCTACATACTGCATGATCAAAACGAGGGTGCAGACCAAAACGAGATGGCGAGGTGTTCGTTTTGCCCAGCGGGGCATAAGAGCTACGAAAGGAACAATGAATTTAAAAATGAGGAGTGCCAAAGAGACTTCCATCCATCCACCATGACTGCGGTGAAGATAAAATACTGTTTCTTCTGGAAGATTGGCATACCAAATCAACATGAACTGAGAGAAGGCAATGTAAGCCCAAAAAACAGTGAAGCCTTTAAGAAACTTCGCTAAATCATGAACGTGCTCGATACTCATGAGACCCGTCACCCAGCCCCGTGAAGTGCAAAAAAGAACCATAAGAATCATGAAGGCTAAAGTGGATTGAAAAAGCCCAGCAAAACAATAAACACCAAAGATGGTTGAAAACCAATGGGGCTCAAGACTCATCAAAAGATCAACGCTAAAAAGAGAGTAGCTTAAAGCAAAGGTCATTAAAAAACCAATAGAGTATGGGACCATTTTTTTAGTCCAAGACTCTGAACCATCTTTGTCTTGAGCAAGAGAGAATCCCACAATTTTGCGAGCAAAAAAGAGCCAAAGAAGAGAGAAAATAACCATTCTCACGGCCCAAAAACCCCAGTTCAAATAAGCTTTTTTGCCGGTCAGAAGAGCGTCGCCGGCTACTTTTTCACTATCAAGCCATAAATAAAGATCTGAGCCTGAAAAAAGTAAGATGATTCCACCAATAAGTACGGCGGGTAGAAATGCGGTAAAGGATTCGCTGATTCTGCGAATGTTTACACTCCAACCGGCAGAGACTGCATGTTGGATCGCTGTAAAAAATAAGCCGCCCACAGCAAGGGAAGAGAAAAAGAAATAAGATGTTAAATAAGAATGCCAAACCCTTTCTTTATCAACCACAAGGCCAATTGCAAAAGTCGCCACACCAAGACCCATCATCACAAGAAGTGCGAGCTTCAAAGTGGGAGTGAGTTCAAATTTTTTCGGTTCCACTTTATCAACAGTCACTGAATGTCCCATACCTAACCTCTATTTCTTCTGTAATGTGCGAATGTAATTAACAATAGCCCAGCGGTCTTTTTCGGCAGGGACTTGATTGATGTATGTTCCCATAATTCCTTGACCATCAGTGATGACATGAAAAATTTGACCATCGGGATAGTTTTTAACTTTGTCTGACACAAGTGATGGTGGCTTTACACCAATAAACTTCTCGGCCACAGGCCCGTCTCCGCCACCAGCTGGACCATGACAAACAAGACAATAATTTTTGTATTGTCTCTCACCAAGCTTCAAAAGATCTTCACTTCGATCACTCACGTATGGATTATGTAGCTTTTCTCCAGCCACAATGGGCTGACCTTTATAAATATAGGGCTTAATATTTTTGGGCCAAGAACCTTCGGGTGGAACAAGCATTGAACTTTTCTCTCGGTCGTAGGGATGAAAATCCTGGGCCTTAAGATTGGGTTGCTCCATCATGTCCTGAATCACCTCGATATTGGGTTGATTTTTTGTAGGACCACAATGGGCGAGTAAGAAAAAACTAGCTAACAACAAAAGGGAATTTTTCATATCAATACTCCGCCACTCTTTTCACTTCTTCTGCACCCAGTTCTTTAAGAAAGGCTTCTACTTTTTCAACAGAGTAACCCGCCTCGCTGGATGGAACCCAAAGTGCAAACTTGTGGGATGTTAAATCAGGATGGATAATAGGTGGATTGACTTTAGGAAGACCGTTTAAAAAAAACATGGCACCCACAGAAAAAAGAGCTGCAAATAAAATTGTTAATTCAAAAGTCACCGGAATAAATGCAGGTAAAGAAAACATAGGTTTTCCACCAACAATGATCGGCCAGTCTACAGCACTGATCCAGTACTGAAGGTAAAGACCAGAAGCGCAACCCAAGACCCCGGCAAAGAAAGTCACCCAAGGAATCATAGAACGTTTAATACCCACAGCCTCTTCCATGCCGTGCACGGGAAAGGGTGTGATGGCATCAAACTTTGTGTAACCAGCAAGCCTCATTTTATTGGCTGCTCTTAATATTTTTTGATCATCGCTCCAAATACCAGCGATACCACTTTCACGTTTTGCCATTAGTGACCCCCTTTTCTTTTACCGACATAGAGTACAGGCTTCACTTCAGCAATTGAGATGGCAGGGAAAGCTCTGAGATAAAGTAGGAAAAGTGTTAAAAACATTCCGAAGCTTCCGCAAAGAATGGCCGCATCGTAGATGCTCCAGTCATACATGCCCCAGTTTGAAGGAAGAAAATCTCTGTGAAGAGATGTGACCGTAATCACAAAACGCTCAAACCACATACCGATGTTCACAAAAATTGAAATCACAAACATGATAGGGATACTGCGACG
>CAYMBT010000024.1:0-19374 GCA_964388755.1 uncultured Pseudobdellovibrionaceae bacterium
AAGATTATAAAATAGATTATGTCTATCAAATCACTGAAATTTTTGGTCGCTATGTGGCGATTTTCGAAAGGTTCTCTTTAGATGAGGCCGTTCAAATTTACAATGAAAGTGGCTATGGCTTAGCCATGGCCCTTTTTACTAAGGACAAAAAGAATTTTGAATTCTGTTTAGATAAGGCAAAAGTTGGTCTTCTGAATTGGAATCGTACAACCAATGGAGCAAGCTCTCGTTTGCCTTTTGGTGGCCGTGGTAAGTCAGGTAATGATCGCCCGTCTGCCCATTTTGCTGTTTATTATTGTACGGTCCCGATTGCCAGCCTCGAAGATCAAAGTCCATTTGACTCTCAAAAATCGCTACCTGGGATGAATGGATGAGAGTCAATAAAACCCAAACATTAAAGCGAGTTTTGAATGTTTAAAAAGCTTTTGCTTATTGCTGCTTTTTTTATAGCCCTTTTAATTGTTGGAAAAATCAGCATTGAGCTCTATTTGCAAAAATCCGTTAATCTCGATGAGCCGCTGATTTATGAAGTTAAAAGAGGTTTTCATTTAGGAAAAATAGGTGAGGACCTTTCAGAGAAAAAAATCATTGTCTATCCCAGTCTATTTGTAAAATTAGGACGTATTAATGGCTATGCCTCTCGCCTTAAATTTGGAGAGTATCTTATTGAGCCCAATGACTCTTATCGAACGGTCCTGGATAAAATAACCAGTGGCAAAACCTATCAGCATAAAATTACTTTTGTAGAAGGTGATCATATTTATAAGTACGCCCGACTTGTCGAACAAAAAGGCCTGGGTAAAAAAGATGTATTTCTTCGCCTCGTTAAAGATCGAGCCTTTGTCAAAAAAATGATTGGAGAAGATCAAAGAAGCCTCGAGGGTTATCTCTTCCCTGACACTTACTCTTTTTCAAAAAATGACGGCGAAAAAGTCATTATTCGATCTATGGTTCGAAAATTTAAAACCCAAATTAAAAGACTCAATCTTAAAAAAACACATCTCACTCGCCATCAGCTTGTCACATTAGCAAGTATTATCGAAAAAGAAACAGGAGCAAGCTTCGAGCGACCCACAATCTCTGCTGTTTTCCACAATCGAATGAGAAAAAAGATGAGGCTTCAAACAGACCCAACAATTCTTTATGGTATTATGGACAAAACGGGCCGCGAAACTTTAAATATTAGAAAAAAAGATATTCGCGAAAGAACAGAATATAACACTTATGTTATCAATGGCTTGCCGCCAGGACCCATATCTAATCCAGGTTTTGAATCTTTAAAAGCGGCTTTGAATCCAGAAAACTCAGACTATCTCTACTTCGTAAGCCGAAATGATGGAACCCATGTTTTCACAAAAAATTATAAGGATCACTTGGCGGCCGTTAAAAAATTCCAGCTTAATCCTAAAATGAAAGCCGGAAAGTCTTGGAGAGATCTTAATAAAAACCAAAATGGTTCCCCCTGATTGATAAACCAATTTTTTAAACCCTTAGAAATCATCTGACTGAGAGACAATATTTATCTCATGTTTATCTAGCGCTCTGTAAAATCAATGTTATAATAAGTCTATGAAATGGGCAGGACTTACTTTTGTAATCTCAATATTAATGTCAGTGATTTTGCTCAATCCAAAAGTCAGAACCCAAACACGAGAATATTTTTTGAGCAAAAATAAAACGATCCTCTCTCAGCTTGAGTTTGAGTCATCAAAAAAGAATTATAAAATCATAAAAGCCCAAACACCCCAGGGTCTGTCTGTCGAGCTCTACAGAATACATAATAACGAAATTCTTCTTTTAGATAGGCAAGCATTAACCGATAAAAAAGATGCTCACTATAAATTTGGCGAAAATAAATATAACCTATTTTTAAAAGATATTAATGAAGACGGCAATGATGAGATTATATTACCCACGCTCGATAAGAATCTAAAGGCACGGCTTAATATTTTTGTTTTCGACCCAGAACAAGAAAAGCTTCTAAAAATAACCCAGCATTGATTAAGTTTCTCTTATAAAAAAATGAGATCATTTATTTCTTAACTATAAAAGAGAGATTTCTTTTGACTTGATGTCGGTTGCGGCGATGGGAATAATGCTGAAAACTTGTAAAGGTATTTACTTTTGAAACCTCAATATTTTTAAGCCCAAGCGGATGGGCTTCTTTTAAAAGGATTCTTGATAAGCTTACTAGAAAATGATTTTTTTGATGGGTCGATTCTTTAATAATGCCCTGCTCGAGAGCTTGATTGATTTTAAGGTTATGGGGATCGAGAAGCTTCTCCGTTGAAATTTCATCAAGTGCAAAATGAGATTGCTGAATATGGGGTCCTATCCAGAGGCGGGCCTTTGACGGAGATTTTATAATCTGAGAAGAAGCACTCAGAAACTTTTGCATAAGCGCTCTCCATCCAATATGAAGTGCTATAATCTGATGACTATCTTCAATAAATACAGGCATGCAATCTGCTGTTTTTATGACAAGTGCTTTTTGCGACTCTTCACTATATTGTCCGTCGGCAACGTCGACTTGCGATGGGTCTTTAATGATATGAATCCCATGAACTTGATTCAATAGGCTTACTTTTTTAAATTGTGTCATCATCTCGTTTTGTCCAAAGTTTGATTGTCCAAAAAAAATGAGAGATGTTTTGCTGCTGTAGACTTGTCCATAGCGAGCTAATTGATCTGCTATTTTATCAAATGTACTCAGAGAACCCCCCAATTTCAAAAAGCTCTTTGAGGTCTTCTGGTAAATCGGCTTTAAAAACTAAATTTTCGTGGGTTGTGGGATGATTAAATCCAAGCTCTCGAGCGTGTAAAGCAAAACGAGGCATTTCTAGTATTATTTTTTTAAGTCGTTGGTTTTTTAAATTTTTAGCTCTGTTTTTTCCATTATAGACTTCATCGCCGACAATGGGACTGTGTGCATGGGATAGATGGACTCTAATTTGATGGGTTCTGCCTGTTTCTAAACGAAGTTCAAAGAGTCTAAAAACTTCATTTTCTTTCAGTGTTGAGTAGTGGGTTATGGCCCATTTTCCTTTTTCATCCACACTCACCATAAATCTTTGACGATGATTAGGGTCACGGGTCAGAAAACTTGAAAAGGTTCCATCGCCCATTTTTTTTTCATTAAAACAAAGGGCCCAATAGCGTCGATGAATAGTTTTTTTTAAAAACTGCCTAGCAAGATGATTATGAGCTTTTTCGTTTTTAGCGAGCACTAACAGTCCACTGGTTCCTTTATCAATACGATGGACAAGACCTGGGCGGAATTCGTCTTTACTCGGCGAGAGCTGGGTGCGCCTAAAGAGAAGTGCATTTATAAGGGTATCACTTTGATGTCCATAGGCAGGATGAACAACAAGACCCGCAGGTTTATTAACAACAATCACGTCAAAATCTTCGTAAACGATATCCAGCGGAAAGTCGTAGGGAATCAATTCAAGATCAGGTGTTGAAAGGACTTCAACTTCTATGACATCACCCAATTGCATTTTATAAGATGATTTTTCAATTCGAGAGTTAATCTTCACTTTTTTTTCTTCGATGAGCTTTTGTCCCTGAGATCTTGTAGAGACAAGTCCTGACTGAACAAGGGCCACATCAAGTCGTTGACCTTGAAGAGTCTCTGCAACTCGCGCTATTTTTTTGGATTCATCCATTTTTTAATAAGGATATAAATGATAATACAACCTTGTCTTCAGGCAAACCAAGGACACGGCAGTACTGAATAATATAACCACGCACAAATACAGTAGCCGGTAAAACTGAGAAATTATTATTTTCAATGGCATAAAGATGTCTGATGGCAATACATGTGATTTTAGAAAATTCAGTGAGATCTATATTTTTATACTCTCTGATTTTCTTTAAATAGAGTCCGTCAAAAATTTCTTGTTTTTTAATTTGCTCTTCAAACTGCGGATTCACTTTATACTGACTGAAAGCTGTTTTGGCGTAACCAGGTCCTGGCTCAGATTCTGTATTTAAATTGGACTGGGGAGCGTTTGAGATCAGGGTTAAGTTAGAAGGGTGATTTACACTTTTTGTTGTTCCAAGGATTTCGTTATCGTACTGGCGCCGGGCATTGGGTTGGCCGATAACAGAATAAGCTTCTTCGATCACGTTCATCCAGTCGAGCGCCTCTGATTCAGAGAAAACTTGAAAAAGATTAGGATTATTAAGCGAGTAAGTCTCGCGAGCATGAATATAAGCCTGGTATATTTTGTCTTGAGTTGCATCGGGTGCAACCTCTAGTACTTCATAATAATTCAGTGACTCTACCGACATACACTTAAGGTTAGCACAGGGAATTCAATATTAGGTAGATGTGTAAAAAAAAATAAAAACGCAAAGCGTAAATAAGACCAAGGTCGAGCTTTAGGTTTTTGATATATTTTGCAGATGTTTTTCTTCGGCACTGGAATTTTTAATATAAAGTGGCTGAAGTTCATTCCATGCCATTGGCTCTTGAAAATCAAAATCCAAGAGATCGCTGAGCTGAGAGATTTTCCACTCTTCATTTTGATGAAACAATGAAAATAAATCAGATTTTATAAATTGTTTGTATCGCTCAAGACCAGAACCACAAAGCGAAACAGGCTCTTTTATCAGCTGATCTAAATTGTTGATTTCAACAATTTGATTTTCACTGAGATTTTGTAAAACATGATCTTTAAACTCAAAACTAGAAATGAAAACAGAATTTTTTTGTGCATCAACACAAGAGATGATTTTTTTATTCTCTAGCTTACAGCGCAAAGCCAGAAGCGTGAGTGTCGATAAAGAATAGACCGGGATATTAAATGTATAAGCCAGGGCCTTTGTAAAATTAACCCCAACACGAATGCCAGTAAAACTTCCCGGTCCATTGATACAAATGATTCGGGTGAGTTCATTTTCATTGAGGTCCATGGATTTTTTAAGTGCAAGATACCGCTCTGTGATGACCTCACTGTGGGGCTCATCTTTTTCCCAGCGGACTTTGGCGAGGACTTTATTTTCATTAAGTACGGCCAGTTCTCCGGAGGCCTCACAAGTATTGATAGCAAGATACATAAAATCTTTCTTTAAAGTTTTAAAAAACTTTTTTTATTTTTATTAAGAGCCAAAAATTCTAGTAAAGTCGTTAAAAAGAGCGAAGGCCATTAGAAAAAGAATAATCAGAAAACCGATCTGTTGCGCGACTTCTACTTTTTTAAGACTGATTGGAGCGCCCTTAATTGCCTCAAGCGTAAACAATACAAGATGTCCACCATCAAGGATTGGAATGGGCAAAAGATTAAGAACAAAAAGATTAATTGATATTATGGCCATTATTTTAATAAATGCATTAAGACCAACGTTCCAACTTTGTTGAGCCACTTGGCCAATGGATATAATCCCACTGATATTTTTGCTAGAAACACGGTTTTGTACAATGCGCACAAAGCTCAGTAATGTCACCTTGGTCCAATGATAGGTCTGATCCCATGCACGAGTCAGAGAGTCTTTAAAACCTTTTGATTTCCATAAAAAGGTATTGGGCATAGCAAAAAGTGACGGAACAACACCAATAGTAAAACGATTTTCGGTTTCGCCGTATTGACCTTCCAGGCTGTTCATAAGAGGTATAATTTTAAAAACCTGTTTTTCGCCTTCCCTTAAAATTTCAACAGACAGTGGTTCTCCATCCGTTTTATAGGTGCTGACGTTTTTTACGATATCATCAAAAGATAAAATGGTTTGTCCATTGATCGAAATAATTTGATCGGATTTTACAAGCCCAGCTTTAGCGGCGGGGCTATCCTCTTGAACTTCAGCGATGACATTTTCGGGGATAAAAACACCAAAGTTTTTATCTTTAATGTCGACGGCGCGAATTGAAATATTAAGATCTTTAAAGTCTTTGGGATCACGGATGTTATTAAATCTTCGCACCTTTAGTTGAGCCTGTGTTGGGCCAGAAAAAAGGGATTCTAAAAGAGTGGGCTCGATGTCTTTAAACCACTCAATTTTCTCGCCATCAATCTCTAGTATTCGATCGCCATTTCTTAAGCCAGACATATAGGCTGGGCTTTCATGGGTTACACCAACAATGGGCAAGTGAAGTTGTGGAGTAAGACCGTTGATCTTGCCAATTCGGTCGGCGGTCGAAAATAAATTATCATTAAGGCTTGATACCGCAACAACAGAGAGATCAATATTTTTATCCATTCTTTGGATCACAAAATCTAAAGTCTTATTGGGTGAAGTTTCAATGATCCGTTGAGCCTGGTCCCAAGTTTCAATGGGCTGATTGTTAAGACTGAGAATTTGATCGTAGGGTCTAAAACCACTTTCAAAGGCGTAAGAGTTTGAAGCGATTTCTCCAACTTTTGGGCTAATGGCTTTATCACCCAGCTGAGCTAAAAAATAAAAAAGAACTCCGGCAAAAAATAAGTTCATTAAAGGGCCCGCAAGAACGATGATAATTCTTTGTCCCACAGGTTTATGAAGATAAGAGCCTTTGCGATCAACTTCACTGATTTCTTTACCCGGTTCATCGCCGAACATTTTGACATAACCACCCAAAGGAAGGGCAGAGATACAATAAACGGTTTCTCCCCAAATAAATTTAAAAAGCTTTGGACCAAAGCCAAGACTAAAGGTTTCAACTCTCACTTTAAAGTATTTTGCGGCGAGAAAGTGGCCAAGCTCATGAACAAAAATAAGAAGGCCCAGTAAGATGATCATAGGAATGGCGTAGCCAAGACCCTGATTTAAAAAATTTGTGATGCTATCTATCATAGTGCAATTCTAACAACCAACGACTTTAAGCTCAACAGCAAAACCCCAGCGGCCAGAAATTTAAGACCCTATTGCTTGAGGGGTGAATAGAGGCGAAATAAAGGATATGGATCTGTCTAAAAAGCTTTGGATGCTTCACCCATGAAATTAAGAACCAGCATAAAAATAACCGGAGCGGCAAAAAGAAGGCCGTCAATACGGTCAAGAACACCACCGTGACCGGGCATAATTTGGCCCGAGTCTTTGACGCCACAATGTCTTTTGAGCATGGATTCAAATAAGTCGCCCACTTGTGAAAAGAGTGAGGCCATGAGGCAAACCAAAAATACAATAATAATTGAAACATCGGGTCTTTGAGTAAAAATAAAATAGGTTGCGGACACCGATCCACCAATAAGTCCTAAAAAGGCACCTTCCATTGTTTTTTTGGGGGAAATCATGGGGGCAAGAGGGCGCTGACCAAAAAGTCGTCCGCCAAGATAAGCAAAAGTATCAGTCATAAAGCTGACTAAAAGAAGGGTCACAAAAAAGAGATACCCACCGCGTTCAAGCCCAAGGCTGACGATGCCAGCAAAAATTCCACAATAAAGAATGCCGACCGTCCACAAAGAAAGATGGTTCATTCGATCAGAGAGTTTCTCTTTAGAGCCCAGAATAAAGTACGTCGTTAGAAAAACAAAATAACTTATAAAGACCAAAAAAGATTGGGAGTAAAAACTAAAGCTTAGGTAAAATGCAAAACTAATAGAAACAAAAAGGGATTGAATGATCTTGCTTTGAGGCTCAATCATTTTTGAAAACTCAACACATCCAATAAATGTTACAACAGAACATACAACCAGAAGACCTGTGATCGAAAAAAAATAGGCCACAGCGATCAGAAGTCCTAGTCCAAGCAGTGCAGAGAGAGCTCTTATTAACATTGGTCAACTGGAAAGCAGGGGCGATGAAACTTGTTCATCACGGGTCTGTTGAGGCGGATTTTTTTGAGAACTCACTTTGCCAAAGCGACGTTCTCTTGAAGAGTAAGTAAGAAGGGCTTGGTCAAAGTCATCCAGTGTAAAATCGGGCCAAAGAACGTTGGTAAAATAAAGTTCAGAGTAAACCGATTGCCAAGGTAAAAAATTTGATAGTCGCCACTCACCACTGGTGCGGATCAGAAGATCAGGATCAGCAACAGGTGAAGTCTGAAGCATATTAGAAATAAATTTTTCGTTGATGTCGCTCGGTGAAATTTTTTGCTCAAAAGCTAAGGCACAAATATTTTGCACAGCCTGAGTGATCTCTTGTCGGCCGCTGTAGCTCAGAGCAAAGGTTAAAATAAGGCCCGTGTTTTGGGCAGTGGCCACCATTGATTTTTCAACTTCTTTGCGAACGTGGGAAGGAATTTTACCAAGGTCACCAATGCAACGAAAGCGAATATTGTTTCTGACAAGGCTTGCGCGCTCTTTAACAATATAGCGAGACAAAAGACGCATTAAAAAATTCACTTCTTCTATGGGGCGACCCCAGTTTTCTTCGCTAAAGGCATAAAGGGTGAGGGCAGAAAGTTTTTTTTCAACCGAGGCTTCAACAATTTTTTTAGCCACTCGTGCGCCCTTGATGTGACCGAAAACACGATCACGACCGCGGAGGTTGGCCCAACGGCCATTACCGTCCATAATGATGGCAACATGCTTTAACGTTTCTTTGGGACTAATCATAGAGTCATTATGTCTTTTTCTTTTTCAGCGGCGACCTTATCAAGATCTTCAATGTATTTATCGGTCATTTTTTGAATGACCTCTTGATGGGCCTTGCTGTCATCTTCACTGATTTCTTTATTTTTGAGTGAGTTTTTAAGAAGATCATTGGCATCACGTCGAGCTAGGCGAACGGCAACGCGCGCATCTTCAACCATTTTTTTGGTTTTCTTAACCATGTCTTTACGGCGCTCTTCAGTCAGTTCGGGTAATTTAAGACGAATGACTTTACCATCATTAATGGGCGCCATACCCAGATCACCCTTAACAAGTGAGCCTTCAATAGCTTTAAGAACAGAGGTCTCCCACGGAGTGATTAAAAAACTACGAGCATCAGGACAACTGACCGAAGCCACTTGATTCAGAGGTGTGAGGTTTCCATAATACTCGACCCTTACACCCTCAAGCATAGAGACCTGAGCGCGACCGGTACGAACTTTTTTAAATTCTTCGGAAAGCCCAGACACGGCTTGTTTCATTTTATTTTCAGTTTCAGTTTTGAGCTGAGAAAACTCCATAAATCTCCTCTGGTTGTTTATGATTGGATAATTGAGCCCACTGTTTCACCCTTAAGAACTTGAAGGATGTTACCCTTCTCCATAAGTTTGAAAATAACGATAGGCATATTGTTGTCCATGCATAAACTGATTGCGGTTGAATCAATCACCTTAAGACCTTGGCTAAGAGCCTCGTGGTGGGTGACAGTCGCCATTCTTTTGGCATCATTAAATTTTTTGGGATCTTTATCGTAGATACCATCAACACTGGTGGCTTTTAAAATCACTTCAGCATTGATTTCCATGCCGCGAAGGGCGGCGGCGGTGTCGGTTGTAAAATAAGGGTTACCTGTTCCGGCAGCAAATATGACCACACGCCCTTTTTCAAGGTGGCGGACAGCTTTTCTGCGGATATAGGGTTCTGCAATTTGAGCCATTGATATGGCGGATTGTACGCGGGTCTCAACCCCTAAGGTTTCTAAGGCATCTTGCAATGCTAAGGCATTAATACAAGTGGCCAGCATCCCCATATAATCACTGCTGGCTCGATCCATACCTTTGGCAGCAGCAGCCACACCTCTAAAGATATTTCCGGCTCCAATCACAACACCCAGTTGAATGTTGTGATGATGAACCATTTTTATTTCATTAGCGACCTGCTTAATAATATCAGCATTGATGCCATAACCTTCGTGTCCAGCTAGGGCTTCGCCGCTGATTTTAAGAAGGGCTCTCTTATACTTTGGTAGACTCACGTAAGAGTTCTCCCTTGTGCTTAGTTGCTGATAGCAGCGGCCACTTCTTCAGCGAAGTTACCTGTCTTCTTTTCAATACCCTCGCCAAGCTCAAAGCGAGCAAAACGTCGAATGACTAAATTCTCACCGATGGTTGAAGCGGTTGATTTAAGATGGTCAGCCACTGTGACGTCAGGGTTTTTTACAAACTTTTGCTCGAGAAGGCAGCTCTCAGCAAGCCACTTTTTAATTTGGCCATCAACGATCTTTTGGATCATTTCTTCTTTTTTGCCTTCTTCACGATTTTTAGCGATCAAAACTTCTTTTTCTTTTTCGATCACATCTTGAGAAACATCTTCAACAGAAACAGCTAATGGGTTAGTGGCAGCGATGTGCATAGCAATATCATCAGCAAATTTTCTAAAATCAGCGTTACGAGCCACAAAGTCTGTTTCGGAATTAAGCTCTAAAAGAACTCCGATTCGGCCAGCGCCATGGATATAGCTTGTCACTACACCTTCGGCAGCGATACGGCCCGATTTTTTGGCGGCTTTACTAAGGCCTTTGGCTCTCAGCCAATCGATGGCTTTATCAAAATCCCCTGAAGTCTCTTCAAGGGCTTTTTTACAGTCCAGCATTCCTGCACTGGTTCTTTCTCTGAGTTCTTTTACCATTTGTGCGCTAATTGCCATGTCTTATTCTCCTGATTCTTGAGCTGGGGTTTCGTCATCCGCAGTAACAACGTCAACAGACGAAGCTTCAACTTCAACTTCATGTAAAATTTCGATCTCGTCGGCAGTACCGGCGGCCACAAGTTTACGACCCTTGCTGGCTTTAACAACAGTTGGACCTGTTTTGGTTTCAACAGCTTTAGCCACTTTCTTTTCAGTCTCTTTAATTTCAGCTTCCACATCTGATTTTTTATCAGTTTGTGAGCGAAGATTTTGCTCCCATTTTTTGGCTCCAGCAATATAGGCATCAGAAATCAAAGCACAAAAAAGCTTGATAGAGCGGATAGCATCGTCGTTACCAGGGATAGGATATTCAATTTCTTCGGGATCAGAGTTGGTGTCACAAATTCCAAAAACATTCATTTTTAAATTTTGTGCTTCTTTAACGGCAATGTGCTCTTTTGTCACATCAACAATAAAGATCATGCCCGGGGGTTCTTTCATGTCGCGAATACCTTCAAGGTAATCGTTTAATTTAAGGTATTCTTTTTCAATGCTGGATCTTTCTTTTTTAGAAAAATACTCGAGTTCGCCTTTTTCGCGCATTTGATCAATTCTTTTAAGACGATCGATACTTTGTTTAATGGTCACGAAATTCGTTAGAGTTCCGCCAAGCCAACGCTTAGTCACATAAAACTGACCACTTCTTTTAGCGGCTTCTTGAACAGCTTCAACAGCTTGTTTTTTTGTGCCCACAAAAATCATTTTTTTGCCCTGTGCAGCCATTTCTTCTACGGCAGCGAGAGCTGTTTTTGTAAGTTCCAATGTTTTTTGTAAATCGATGATGTGAATGCCACCGCGATCTCCGAAAACATAGGGTTTCATTTTAGGATTCCATCTTTGTGTTTGATGGCCGAAGTGAACGCCCGAATCGAGCATATCTTTAATGGTAACCATGTCGTCCTCCTGTCTGGTTTTACCTCCCCCTTAGCAAGAATTCCATTGGGAACACCAGTTGAGTTCTAAGGGGTGTGAATTACCGCCTAAAATTCTTGACCGACTTAATAAAGAATCAAGTGATTGAGTCTTATATAAGTAAAATTAAAATTTTAAACAGTGTCGTGTAGTTAGCATGGAGAGCTGGGTGCTGCAACATCGATTAGAGTTTCATCATTCTTTTTATCAAAATTGATAAAGCTCTGGGCCGCAAGGTGCCCAAGAAGGCCATCGTGGGCCCAACCAAATTCGGCGCCCAGAAGGGCGGTGTATGTGTATAAGTTATTAAAACCATTAACTTTTCCGTTTTTTAGCTCAGCTCGACTCATGTCAGAAAAAACATGGTTCTGGATCACGATGTGCTCGGGATCAGAATTTTTGGAATTCTCGGGGTCAAAGGCACGGCGGACCTGTCTTTTAATTTCCCTTAAAGTGTTGCCGGTGGTTTCGGGGTCAACGGTGAATTCGGCGGGGATAAAGGATTCCCAGCGCGAAATCAGCTCGCCTTCAAAAAGGCTAAAAACCCCAAGACAAGCCTGCTCTTTAGCGCCCTTTAAAAGATAAAGCTGATCCACCTCAAAAAATGGAGGTGGGTTAATATGGTGAATGATAAGGCTCACCGAAGAAAACCACTTTAATTTTGCCATTTGGCTGGCCAGTTTTTTTGTGTCTGGGCCCACTTTTTCAAACAAAAATGGGAGTCGATCAAAAAAATGAAAGTGCTGACCCGTTAGAATGGTTTTCCCGTTCAGAGTGATGTTTTCCACTTTACCGGTGTGGTAGCTGATGTCGGTGATTTCTTGATCCAGAAATAAATTTTCAATAATCTGGTTTTCGGCCTCAGTCCATGCCTGCTCAGGTGTTGATGCAAAAGTGGCGTAATGGGGCTGGCAGTAATAAGAAACAACGTCCATGGAATCCACTTTATGATTTCCAAAGCCAAGAAAACTTTTAAATTGGGATTTTTCAAAAACCTGAGGGGGGTTTAAAAGAACTTGGCCCTCTCCCCAAAGATCAGAAAGTGAAGTTAAAAGTGATTCATCGATCAGGGAATTCATCGGGGGTCGGGTAAAAACCTGTTTATCAAGACTGGGGATGAGTTTGCAGGATGAGCGACCAATATGATGGGAGTCTAAAACACAAAAGCTTTGATTTTTAAGTGAAAGCTCGCGAGCAAACATGAGGCTTGAAAAATTATAACCAATAATAATGTGGTCGTAGGACTTTTTAAGTTTTTGTGCAGATTCCATTCTTATAAACTTGAAGAATCTGGTCTCTGTGGCAAGTTAAAAATGGTAACCACGACCCTTGCCACCGTGCGCAAGACGGCGCGAACTGGACCTTTAAGATAAGGTTTTTCATTCAAAAATTGAGCGAGTCGTGGTGAGTGAAGATAATAATAGAAAACAAATGAGCGTCCCCATGGGCGATGTTTAAGGTAGGAGTCTCTGAAAACACAAAGGGCTCTGACCGTTGGATCAGTGCGTGTATTAAAGGCACTGCTGGCCACAAAACATCGGCTGGCATTAGCATCACAAAGCTTGAGAAGAAGACGAAAATTCCCAGTATTTTTGGCCTGGCGAACCTGCAGCTCGGCTTTTCGAACAATGGTGTTGTACATGGGTGAAAAGCGTAAAAATTGCGCCAGCATTTCTACAGATTCTTTTTGTTTGTCAGAAAATTTAGGGTGAGTATCGTAAATCAGTATGAGATCCCAAAGTACAGAGACAATCACTGTGATTTCTTTGGGGTTATCAGTGAACTGAGAAGGTTTTAAAGAAGCTTTATCTTTTTCAAAAGCCATGGTGACAATCTTTAAATACTTTTCATAAAGAATGGCCGATTCAGCATAGTCACCACTTTGAAAGCAAGCCCTTGCTTGTCTGACAACATCAAAGCGCATCTTCCATAGACCGCTGACATGATTGATTTTGGCTTCCTCTTTAGCTTTAAGTTTTGCCCCGAGACTGGCCGATTTTTTGAGAGTTTTAAGGCAGTTCGCACAGACTAAATTGGGGATTTCTGTAGCCCCGCTGTTTGAAAGAGTCAGTTTCAGTCCTGAATCAACACCTAAAAGATTAGGGCTTTTTGTTCCGCAACTTTGACAGGTGGTCAGTTCTGAAATTTCTTTATTCGACAAATCACTCATTTCACATAATTTTAAACGAAAAAGGGTTTGTTCGTTAACACAATCTTAAGAAACCAATCCCTTAGCCTTAAAAAAAATAAGCTTAAAGAAGCGTATAAGGATCAACGTCGATAACGCCTTTCGATTTTTTAAAGTTTTCTTTGATAAAACCAAAGGCTTTGTGACCAATAAAATTAATCACCTTATAGTCCTGGGCCTTAATCAGCAGGTGATAACGATAACGATTTTTAATCCTTGAAAGTGGAGAAGGTGTGGGTCCAAGAATTTTTGATCCCTTTAGACTATCAAATTGTGCAATCAGCTCGCGAAGATATTGTGCCAACATATGGGCTTCGGTGATGACCTCTTGCTCTCGGATTCCCGAGAGTCGAATGGCAGTGAGCTTTCCAAAAGGTGGGTATTCAAAAAGCTTTCGATGCTCGATCTCTTGATTCACAAAAAGTTCGTAGTTGTGTGTTTGGGCGGCGATAAGGCTTGGGTGATCAGGTTTATAAGTTTGGATGACAACCTCTCCAGAGACCTGATGACGTCCGGCCCTTCCGCTCACCTGTGTGCAAAGCTGAAAACTTCTTTCGCTGGCGCGAAAATCAGGGATGTTAAAGGCAATGTCAGCGAGTACAATTCCAACAACGGTTAAATTTTTAAAATCTAAACCTTTGGCAATCATCTGAGTGCCAATTAAAAAATCAATTTCGCGATTTTCCATCAGGGTGATCATCTCTTCGATGGCTTCGCGACTTTGAATTTCGTCACGATCAGCGCGAAACATACGAGCCTCAGGAAAATATTTTTTAAGATCATTTTCGACAGCTTCTGTGCCCAGGCCATAGGCCTTAGGTTCACCCACTTCACATTGGGGGCAGTGTCCTTTTAAGTTTTCGTGGTAATTGCAATAGTGACAAACCAAGTGATTTTGTCCGTGAAGGGTTAATGAAATGTCACAGTTGGGACAGTTATAAATAAAACCGCAGTCAAAACACTGAACCGTCGGTGCTACCCCCCGGCGGTTAAGAAAAAGGGCTGATTGAAGACCTTTTTTATAATTATCTTCAAGCTGGGACAAAAGTTTTTTTGAAAGCCAGTGGGGACGTTCGTTGCCGTAATCACCAATATCTGAGTCCGAGCGGGGATTTATAATTTCAACTATGGGCAGTGGGCGATCAGAGACGCGCTTTTTCATGGATAGATATTTGTATTTACCCAGTTGAGAGTTGTGCCAGGTTTCTAGACTTGGAGTGGCTGAGCCTAAAATGATGGGACAGTTTTCCATTTGCGCTCTCACCACAGCCACATCACGAGCATTGTATTTTAATTTTTCCTCTTGTTTAAAAGATGTTTCATGCTCTTCGTCGATCACAATAATTCCTAAATCAGGAATGGGGCAAAAAAGAGCAGAGCGCGCACCGATCAGTAATCGCTTTTCTTTGGTCACCGCTTTCCACCACTGTTCTGTTTTTTCACGGTCAGTGAGTTGAGAGTGGATGACGGCGATTTCACTGCCAAGGCGCTCGGCAAAACGCCTGATCAATTGCGGTGTTAAAGAAATTTCTGGGACAAGAACAAGGGCGGTTTTGTTTTGCGCAAGAACTTTTGTGATCACCTCGATATAAACTTCTGTTTTACCAGAGCCGGTGACACCATGAAGAAGGTAAGTCTGATATTGGTCGATTTCAATTTGATTCAGCACATGGTTTTGCTCATCGGTGAGCTTCAGTGGAATAATACTTTCTACATCAGGGACAATGGGAGATTTTTTTGAAACTCGAGCCCCCTTATTTTTGAGCGGCGGAAAAGCAAGCTCTTGCACCTGACCCAGCGGATAAACATAATACTCTGAAACCCACTTTAACCATTTTAATTGTTGCGGCGTTAGGGTTGGCCTTTCATCGTCTAAAGAAAGAATTTCTTTTGTTTGATACTCTGATGTGTTTGTTTCGGCCGCCGGGCTCACCACAAGGCCAGAGACTTGTCTATTTTTAGCACCAAAGGGAACTTTGACGGATTGGCCCGATTCAATTTTTAAATGAGAGGGTGCCTTGTAGGTAAAAAGATCTTTAAGAGGAGCATTTACGGCAATATTCCACCGAGGTTGTGTCAGCTCAATGGAGCCTTCTTCCATCAACGAAACCTCGTATAAAATTCTTTAATCAGTGGATCCGATGGAATTGCGCCAAGCCCTTTCGGATTCAGCGCCCATTCTTTAGCAGTGCTGCGATTTCTTTCAACGGCCAGAAGCTTTACTTTGGCCACGTGATTTCCCCAACTGATCACCTGTTCAGAGGGAAGTTTTAATCCACCGGTGAATGTTTGATAATTCGAGTTGGTGATTTCTGCGCGCGACCCTAAACGCATTTTTGTAATCAAAAATGAATCTTGCTCAATCCACAAAGTCGGTTGCGAACGACTGGCCAATTGATTGGTGGGCGAGCCCAAAGCGTAATTCACAGAGCCCTGGCTGGGCTCAAGGCGAACAAAAGGCTCTGGTGTCATAATTGTTTTACCATCAGCCACAGTGGGCGGTGGGGTTTGTTGAATCCATTCTGGAACAAAACCTTGCTGAATCAAGCGACGGGTCAGACTTCTTGAAGAGCGATCATGAAATAGAGGTTCAAAAAACTCTCTGCTTTTTTTAAAATTCTTTATGGCTTTTTGAGAGCTTAATGTTTTTCTTTGGTTTTCATCAAAGACAACAGCGAAACTTAAGGGGTTGGTGCTATCAAGGCTCGTCACCTCAAGCCTCATTTTATCACCGTAAGCAATCACCCATTGTTCTCGGAGTTTAATTTCTCGGTTCTCAGCTTGTAGTGTCACTTCACGCACGACTTTGTATTCGCCGCTTCCGTTGTTGAGCACCATTTTTTCAATGATCGTGTTGGCGCGTGGTACGTAAGCCAGTGAAGTGGAAGAGAAAAACAAAATAAACTGAAGGCTTAAGAAAAATTTTGACATACAACCCCTTAGATTTTTAAATTTTTCAGATAGTGACGTAAAGCTTCGCCAATCTCAGGGTGTTTTAATCCCATCTCAATATTGGCCTGAAGGTAACCGAGTTTATCGCCAGCGTCATATCGTTGAGCAACAAAAGGTGTGGCCCATAGCCCTTGATCTCCTTGGGCCAATTGAGTCATGGCATCGGTCAGTTGAATTTCACCGTTTTTACCAGGTTTGGTATTTTTTAAATGTTCAAAAAGTTCAGCGGTAAATATATAGCGTCCTGGCAAAGCCCACAGACTGGGTGTTAATTCTGGATTTGGTTTTTCGACCACAGATTTAACTTTCATAAGGCCCATGGATTGATTTTTTTCAAATTCAATAATCCCATATTTAGAAACATCTTTTTTGTTCACTTCCATAACAGCCACTGAAGAAGCAGAAGTTTTCTTATAGAGATCACAAAGTTGTGCAGTCACATTTTTGTTTTCAGACACCATAATCTCGTCACCCAAAAGCACGGCAAAAGGTTCGTCACCCACAACGGGGCGAGCTGTATAAACCGCATGTCCAAGTCCAAGGGCCTCTTTTTGGCGAACACTAATAATATTAACAAGACCTTGAATGCGCTTCAGTGAAGCGAGCAAATCCAGTTTACCCGTTTTATAAAGCGTATCTTCAAGTTCGTAGCTGCGATCAAAAAAATCTTCGATGGCCGTTTTATTTCGCCCAGCAATGATGATGATATCTTCAACACCGGCGTTAAGAGCCTCTTCGACAATCATCAGTAATATGGGGGTATCAACTATGGGAAGAAGCTCTTTGGGAACAGTCTTTGTGACTGGTAAAAATCGAGTTCCAAGGCCGGCTGCTGGGATCACTGCTTTTTTAATTTTCATAGTTTCCACCTGAAAAATTATGGTTATTTTGGTTTTTTTAAGTGCTGGCCCCCTAATAGGCCCCCTTAAACATTCGCATTTGTATCATCATGGGACAAGAGGGCTTAAAAATAAAGTTTTTTAGAAAACTCTCTGCTATCATAGAGAGGTCAGGGGGATGTTTTGCGCTTTATTTGGACACCCATAGCCATTTTAATAACTCTTGGGGCAGTGCTCGCAGTTTTTCAGAACTGCACACCGGCGGTTCCCTATGGTAATACAGATTATTATTCGGCTTTGGTAAGCTCACCCGTGTTTCCTTATGAAGTGGGTTTTGATCAAATGGCCTATCTCTCTTGCTCTGAACAAGAAGATGTGAATAACGATGGCACATTTTTTACCTTCCGTGTCGGTGCTTACAATCAATTGGGTTTAAGAATCAATCAGACCTTTCGTGACCGCATAGAAAAAGTCAGCGACGAAAATATTGTGACGGCTCTGCAAGAAAGCCAAAGCAGCGCAGGGACTCGTATACAACTGGCGATCCGAACCATGGATAACTTGCAGCTTATGTATGTTGACAACGATAACGGGGCCAATGGTTTAGATGGCTCCGATTATAATAATTTTTTTCCAGTCTTGGGTGACAATTATTTAACCAACATGTTGTGGTATATGCCGCCCAATGATTATTTGCGCTTCTATGCAGGGGCTCAGGTGATTGATCAAGCTCGCTTTGAGGGCCGACTTGATTTTATGAAATCCCAACTCATGGAAAACGATTTGCGAACCTTCTTTTCAAGTCGCGGTATTATAACTTTAACATTTGCTGAGCAATCCAAAATTCAACCTATTGGCCCGGGCTCATTTCTAGCGATGCAAGCTGAACAGCTCGGTGGTAATGCTGGTGACATTCCTGTTCCTCAAGGCAAAGCACAAAATTTTAAAAGCAGTGACGTTAATAATTTAACCAAGAATGTTTATGGTATGGCCGTACAGCCTCGCTTTAAACAACCGCCCGGTCCTGGTGGCGGAAATGCAGGCCCCAATATGCCACCCAGAGTTTTAAGTAGCATCACTGAAGTGATCATAGATCAAAGAGTCACCCCTCAGAGCACAAGACCATGGCTTTGTCCCAATGAAATGCAATTTATGATTGTGCTACCAGAGCACGCCACTTACACCAACGATGCCATGCAAACTATCATTCGCTGTGCAATGCGACCGGATCCAATAAACCCAACACCAGAATTGATGCGCATTAGGCAGAGTCTTTTTGCTGAAGACTGGTACATTGATATGGGACGAAAATGTATTGTGCCAAAACCTGACCACGTGAGTGCGGGTAGTTGTTATGGTCTTAATTCTCAAACCCGTCTAACCCACTTGATTAACTATGATACCTTTAGTGTGGACGGTTGTGGTTTTGGAAATCTTTCAGGTGTTTGTCCCCACTACGCCAGTATTTGTTTTCGCCAGTAGTTTTTTTGCGACAACAATGACTTTTAAATTTTTCTTAAAAAACAATAAAAAATGAAAAGTTCAATGATTGATTTTCAATACTTCTGATCACAATAAAAAAATAAAGTCTGTTTTCAGGGCAACAAAAAATCATTAAGCCCAATTCAGTTTCATTTTCCAATCCGCGGACACTTCTTCTTTAAGGCCATGACTCGTTTGATAAAAATTCTGACCTATTCGCCTTTACAGATCGGCTTTTTGTGGCAACAATAGCGAGTGATGATTTTTTTAAGCCTTCTTCTTTCACAATATATTTTCCCGACTCCCATGGTGGGTGCATTTTCTGCTGGTATGGGTGGAACAGGGCGAGCCGCCGTACAAAGTAATGAGTCTCTTTACCTTAATCCGGCGTCCATTGCTTTAATGAATCAGTTCTTTGCCGGAGCCTCTTACCAAAATGGATTTGTGGGGCCTAACACCACACGAAGCACCTACAGTGTTAATTTATCTGATGGAAGTGCGGGCAACATTTTTCCGGGCT